>CAMBEV010000060.1 GCA_945865595.1 Nannocystis exedens
AGGCGAGTCCAAGACCACGCCCAGTTCGGTCGGAGGAGTCGCCACTTTCGACCTGAACGAAGGGGTCGAAAATGCGCTCACGCAGTGCCGGCGAGACGCCGCGCCCCGCATCTGTGACCGAGATCGAGAGGGCGCCGTCATCGAGGCGGGCGTCGACGGTGAGCGTGCTGTTCGGGGGTGCATGGCGAAGGCCGTTTTCGACCAGGTTGGTCAACAACCGGCGCAAGAGGTCTTCGTCGGCCTGCGCGACAGGTGACTCAATGGATACGGATATGGTTACGTTGCGGGATTGTGCGAAGAGGTCCTGGTCGAGCACTACTTCGCGCACGAGGGCGCTGAGATCAACGCTGCTTGGAGACACACGGAGCTGCCCTTCGTCGGCCTTGCTAATGTCAAGAAGATTGACTATCATGCGCGTGAGGTGGCGCGCTTCGGTTCGAATCCTTGTTGCCGAATTCGTGGCTGCAGCCGAGAGTGAGCTGTCGCGCAGAAGGAGTTGGGCGTGCAGATCCATGGCGGATACGGGATTCTTCAAGTCGTGCACGACGAACGCGGTGAGCCGCTCTTTTTGCAGCTGGACGCGCAAGAGGTCGTCGCGCTGCCTTCGGAGAAGATCGTAGTGTTCGCGAAGTTCGGTACGGAGCTTCCGAACTTCGAGGGCACTCTGTACGCGCGCGACGAGTTCGCTCGGCCGCACGGGCTTTGTAAGGAAATCGTCACCGCCCGATCGCAATGCGCGATCGAACGTATCGACGTCGCGGAGTGCGGTGAGAAATAGGATGGGAGTGTCAGCGCCTCCCGGCAGTGCGCGAATGCGTTCGCAGACCGTAAAACCATCAACCTCGGGCATGCGAACGTCGAGCAGCACGCAAGCGGGTGCAACGTCTTCAAATGCGACAATCGCCTCCGCACCGCTACTGGCGAGGACGACCTGGTGTCCCTCGTCTTCGAGAGTGTGCTGTGCAAGAGCGCGGTTGGCCTCGTTGTCGTCGACGACGAGAATCGTGGAAGCAGCAAAGTCGGAGCCCATGGGGAGAGGCACCGACTCTACCGCCTGCAGGGGCAAATCCAACGCTGCGAATCACAAGGCGACAAACGCGCCATTTGCGCCCTGACGCAAAATGTGCGCACCATTCGTTGTGTGGCAGGTGCCTTTTTGCGGCTCGCGCCGCCATTCCACCGGATGGCTGGGAACTTGCTGAACCGGACTTCATGAGCCCCACTCCGTCCAAGATTCTTGTTTCGACCGATTTTAGCAAGCCGTCAGAGCACGCGCTCGATTACGCGATCGGTCTCGCGCAAAAGCTGAGCGCCGAAGTGATCGTTTTGCACGCCTACGAGTTGCCGATGGTGGGCTTTCCGGATGGCACCCTGCTGGCCACAGCCGAGGTGGCTAACCAGATCATCACGTCGGCTCAAACGCTGCTCGACAAGGCGGTGGGTGCCCGGAAAGACAGCGGGGTGAAGATCACGCCGCTCTTGCGCAACGGGGATCCACGCGACGAGATTCTCGCGACCGTCAAGCGAGTAGGGGCCGACCTTATTGTCATGGGGACGCACGGTCGGCGTGGACTCGCACGCGCGCTAATGGGTAGCGTAGCCGAGGCGGTGGTCCGCACAGCGGAGTGCCCAGTCCTCACGGTGCGCTCGGCTGACCACTGAGATGCAGGGCCCGATGAAGAACGAAAAAAACACCGGCATGACCGTCCTGGTTGTTGACGATGACCCATCCATTCGCGATGCGCTCGCACAGCTTCTGCGCAGCGAGGGATACTCGGTTGCGAGTGCGGAGGATGGTGTGGCCGCTCTTGAGCAACTCAATGATGCGCCGGCCGACTTGGTGATTACCGATCTCGACATGCCCCGGATGGGTGGGCTCGAGTTGCTGAAGCGCCTGCGCGACGAGGGCCGAGGGCTCCCCGTGATCGTGGTCACCTCTGCCGAAGAGCTCTCCTCGGCGATCGCAGCCATGCGCGCGGGAGCTGACGATTACCTTACGAAGCCGATCGATTTTGAAGCGCTCTTGCTTTCCGTTGAGCGCGCGCTCGAAGGACATGACGTACGGGTCGAGAACGAGACGCTGCGTCGTCAACTTCGTGAACGATCTGGCGGCGGAATGGGTGCGCTTATTGGCGTCAGCCCCGCGATGCAGAAGGTGTATCGCGTCGCGAGGCAGGTTGCGGGTTCGCGTGCCACAGTGCTTCTGACGGGTGAGAGCGGCACCGGAAAAGGTGAGCTCGCGCGCGCCATACACAGCCTTGGCCCGCGCGCTTCACACCCATTTGTGTCCTTACACTGCGCGGCGCTTGTCGATTCGCTGCTCGAGAGTGAGCTGTTTGGTCACGAGAAAGGTTCGTTCACGGGAGCAGACAAAAGGCGGCTTGGTCGCTTTGAACAGGCCAACG
Organism: Nannocystis exedens; assembly: GCA_945865595.1. Taxonomy (GTDB): domain Bacteria; phylum Myxococcota_A; class Polyangia; order Polyangiales; family Polyangiaceae; genus JAHFDX01. The sequence continues at coordinate 2,406 of CAMBEV010000060.1, forward strand.
GCGGAACGCTCTTCCTCGACGAGATCGGCGAGATTCCCATGCTCACGCAGGTCAAGCTGCTGCGCGTGCTTCAGGAGCGCACGTTTGAGCGCGTGGGCGGAAATGACTCGGTGAGTGTCGACGTGCGGGTGATTGCCGCGACCAATCGCGATCTTGCCGAAGATGTCGCTGCAGGACGCTTTCGTGCCGACCTCTACTACCGCCTTAACGTGGTCCAAATTGACATGCCGCCGCTGCGCGTTCGCAGCACGGACGTGGTCGCACTCGCCGAACACTTTCTTCAGAAGTTCGCCCTCGAAAATCACAAGCGTGTGTCGGGATTTTCCGACAAGGCGCGTGCGAAGATTGCCTCTGGTCGTTGGCTCGGGAATGTGCGGGCACTCGAGAATGCGATCGAGCGAGCCGTCGTGCTGAGTGAATCGTCGGTGATTGGTGAAGACGATTTACCATTCGAGAGTGCGCCCGAACCGGTTGGAAACATTCGCATTCCCGGTGCCACGATGGCTGAGATCGAACGCTACGCCATCACGAGAACGCTCGAAGCCACCGAGGGGTCGACCACCAAGGCAGCCGAGCTTCTCGATGTGAGTGTCCGGACGATTCAGTACCGCCTTCAGGAATACGGACTCAACGCGAAAGAGGGTCGGCCGCGTCGGTAGAGCCAAGGCAGCGTGGTGACAGCACGATTCCTTTTTTGGCGGCACGATTGTGTCGGCGAGTTGTATCGCGCCCACGATGACGAGGAGCGTCCCGGCGCCGCGACGAACGATCGCCATCGACCGGAGTGACTGCACTACACGCGACGCAAGGCCGACCAATACGAGCGCCGGGGCTGTCCCCAGACCAAAGAGGAGCATCGTGAGTGAGCCCGCGGCTGCGCTGCCGGAGCTCACCGCAAGAGCGAGTGCGCTGTAGACGAGACCGCACGGCACGAGTCCCCATAGGCATCCTAAGAACAGAAACGAATGCACCCCGGTCTGTGCAAGCCACGGCGTTGCGCGCGTACGGACGAAGCGCCCGAGAGGTCGCGCGAAGCTCTCGAGTGAGGCAAGGGCGCTCCTCCCCGAAAGAAGGCCGATGCCTGCGGCGATGGCAACGGCGGCTGCTAGAAAGCGGAGGGCCACGCCCGCTTGAGGCGCAAAACTGTAAACTGTACTGACGGTGCTGCCGAGCGCGCCGAACACCGCGCCAAGCATCGCGTAGGTGAAGACGCGGCCTGCGTTAAAGGCGAGGGTGCGTCCCAAAGACGGACGCGCGTCGTTGGCCGATACCGCGCAGAGTCCTGCAACGGGGCCACACATGCTGACGCAGTGAGCGCTTCCGAGTGCACCAAGGGCGAGCGCGGCGACGTTGAGCAACATCACGGTTCAGGCCCTGCGAGCTGGAGTCGGACAAGTTGGAAATCGCCTTGACGGTTCGTCACCTTGACGATTGCCACCGCTCCGGTCCGATAACGTTCGCGCCGGATGCGCACGACGATCGGTATCCGCGTGCTTGCCATAGCCCTCAAGCGAACCGAGGAAGCGCCCAGCGTCACGTCGAGCTCGCTAGACTGCGACTCGAAGACAAATGGTTCTTCCTGGGCCTGTTTGTTGGTCACATGAATCTGGAACGCGTTGTCGATATAGCCGTCGCGCAGCGCGTAGGGAACGCCGGGGGGCCTAAGCGCGTTCGCTTCGAAGCTGCGACGCGACGAGAACGCAAAGCTAGTTGCCGCGAGTCCGATCATCGCAAGAGCGGCGTAGAGCCAGAGGCGTGGCCGCCAGAAACGCCGCGCACTCCCCGCCAGGCCGGCGAATGAATCGTAGCGAATCAGCCCGCGCTTGCGGTGAAGCCTGTCCATGATGTCATCGCAAGCATCGATGCATGCTGTGCACGCTAGACAGTCGAGCTGGAGGCCGTTGCGAATGTCGATCCCTGTCGGACACACAACGACGCAACGTCTGCAGTCGACGCAATCGCCTGCGTTGCTGCTGTTTGCCTTCCCGCGGGGTTCGCCGCGCTTCGTGTCGTAGCCGACGACGAGCGATTGCTCGTCGAGCAACACCGACTGCAATCGGCCGTACGGGCACATGACGACGCAGAACTGTTCGCGGAACCACGCGAAGTTGAAGTAGGTGACGCCGGCGATGCCGAACGTCCAGAGGAACGCCTCGGGATGAGCGCCAGGATTCTCGCGTATCATTTGAAACATCCCCGGTAACGAAACGAAGTAGCTGAGGATGACGTGCGCAATAAGGAGCGACAGGCCCGCATAAAATGCGTGGGATGCGGCGATACGGGCAAGCCGGTTGACTGTCCATGGGCCTTTGTTGCGGCGAAGGCGATCCTCGCGAGGCCCTTGGATGAGTCGTTCGATTTTTCGAAATGCGCCTTCAAGAAAAACGGTTTGCGGACACGCCCACCCGCACCACACACGACCCGCCATGGCCGTGATCGCGACAAGGGCAAACGCAAAGCCCGTCGCGCCGAAGAACAAGAGCCACAGGTCCTGCGCGTTGAAGCTCAGGCCAAACAGATAGAACGCGCGCGCAGTGATATCGAGAAAGACGGCGGGCCTGCCTGCGATCGTGATCCAAGGCAAGAGCACCCACAGCACAATGAGCCCGTAAAAGACGACGTGTCGCCACAAGTTGAAGCGCCCGTGCACGTCGGCGGGATGCACCGTCGTCCGAGATCCATCTGTGCGCAAAGAGCTCTCGAAGAGGGTCATTCTGAGAACGGCTCTCCTTGCGGTGCCTTTCCGCCGGCGACGTTGGTGTTGCGCAGCGACAGGACATAGGCGACCGACGCGACGACTTTCTCATCGCCGAGCTGCTTCCACGGCGGCATCACGGCCCCCTCGCGAGTTGCTCCGTCGCGAATGGTCTTCCAAATTTGTTCCGGCTGCCCGCCGTGTAGCCAAAACTTGTCGGTCAGGTTCGGGCCCACGAGACCCGCGCCGTCAGCGCGGTGGCATGCCGCACAGTTCGCTGCGAACACGGCGCGGCCTTGGTCAACGGTCTTGACGTCCTTCGCGAGAGCGGCGAGTGTCTTGTTGTCAATCGTACCCAGCTTCTTTAGGCGTGCGGATTCAGCCTCTCGGCTTTCGGCGACCTGCGCTGCGTACTCTTTTTCGGGGGTTGGGCTCGCGTGAAGAATCTCATACTGAAACCAGTAGATGATGGCGAACGCGACGGTGCCGTAAAGCGTGTATAGCCACCAAAGCGGCAGTTGGTTGTCGAGCTCGATGATGCCGTCGTATTCGTGGACGATCGGCTTGTCGCGATCGGGGTCAGCGCTCACGATGTCCTCCTCGGGGTTGGTCGCACGTGAGGGGAAGCTGTGCGAGGCGGGCGATCTCTTCTTTGCTCTGCCGCATCATGGCAACGACGCGCGTTACAAATACGGTGACAAAGATCCCGAGTGCAATAAGCGGATAGACCATGAGCGGTCCGGCTGAAAAAAGTTGCTTGAACATGTGTGGCCTCCGCGTCCTTCAGCGTTGGGTGACAGAGTCTGCCTTCGATGATTCTGTGCGGCCCAGGCACTGCAGGTACGCGATGATCGCGACCATTTCGCTTCGTGGGCTTGCGTCTGCGCCTTGCTTGCGAAGTGCGAGCGAGACCTGTTCTCCCTCATTGGTCGCTGTTGCTTGCGCCCTTTGGATGTCTTCTGGCGTGTAGGGGACGCCCACCGATCGCATGGCCCGGAGCTTTGCTTCGGTCGCACTGAAATCGATCTCGCGATGTTGCAAATGCGGGTAGGCCGGCATGTTTGATCCCTGCGATATTTCGCGTGGGTTCAGCATGTGGCGGTAGTGCCAGAGGGCATCCGGGTTGCGCGCGCCCTCGCGAGCGAGGTCAGGGCCGGTCCGCTTTGAGCCCCAAAGAAACGGGTGATCGTGGCTCGACTCAGCAAGCGTGGAAGGTTCACCGAAGCGAGCGGTTTCCCACGCGAGCGGCCTTATCTGCTGCGAGTGACAGCCGACGCATCCTTCGCGGATGTAGACGTCGCGACCCTCGAGTTCGAGTGGTGAGTAGGGCTTGTGCCCTTGTGTGGTCGGCCCGCCGATCGCCACGATGGGGATGAGCTCGGCAACCCCGCCGATGAGCACTGCGATAACCGTCAAGGCAGTGAACAACACTGCCCGACCCTCGAGGAGTCGGTGCCATGCGGCTTCGCCGTGCTCTCGCGTGAGCGAGTAAGCGATCGTTCCGAGTACGGCTGTGAAAACGCCGGCGCTCGCCATGAAGATACTGGCGGACTCGTTAACCACCGCCGTAGACGCGAAGAACACCGCAACCAGAGTGACGAGAATGATCGGGCGGCCGAAGACCAGCTTGGCCCATGCGATCTCGTTGCCGGTGGCGACCGGTACGACCACTTCGGTCTCGGCGACGACGGGCGCGCCTGCACGTGCCGTGCGAATCAGGTTGTAGGCCATGATGCACATACCAATGAGGTACGCGCTGCCGCCTCCGAGCCGCAGCCAGTAGAGTGGCATGATCGCGATGACCGTCTCGACCCAGTTGCCGTACACCAACGCCCCCGTGGAATCGGTAGCGCGCCACATGCCGCCTTGGGTTGCGGCTGATACGTACATCGCGACGACGTAGAAAAGGATGCCGAACGTTCCGAGGTAGAAGTGCAGGTTCGCGAGCTTGCGCGAGAAGAGCTCGCGACCGTAAAGTTTCGGAACCAAATAGTAGAACATGCCCGCGGCCATGAAACCGTTCCACCCGAGAGCTCCGGCATGCACGTGCCCAATGATCCAGTCGCTGTAGTGCGCGATCGCGTTCACGCTGCGTATCGAGAGCAGGGGCCCCTCGAAAGTGGCCATGCCGTAGAAGGTGAGCCCCGCGGCGAAAAACTTGAGCACCGGATCCGTGCGCACCGAATCCCATGCGCCGCGAATCGTGAAGAGGCCGTTGATCATGCCGCCCCAACTCGGCGCCCACAGCATGATGCTGAAAATCATGCCGAGCGTCTGCGCCCAGGCGGGCAGGGCCGTATTGAGCAAATGGTGCGGGCCGGCCCAGATGTAGAGAAAGACGAGCGCCCAAAAGTGAATGATCGAAAGCCGGTACGAATACACGGGTCGATCCGCGGCCTTGGGCACGAAGTAGTACATGATGCCGAGCACCGGCGTCGTGAGGAAGAATGCGACCGCGTTGTGCCCGTACCACCACTGCACGAGCGCATCTTTGGCGCCGGGGTAGATCGAGTAACTCTTCAGCGGCCCGACAGGAATGGCAAGCGAGTTGACGATGTGTAGAACGGCAACCGTCACGACCGTCGCGATGTAGAACCAGATGGCGACGTAGAGGTGCTTTTCGGCCCTCCGCGCGAGCGTCCAGAAAAAGTTGATCGCGAAGATGACCCAGATCAGCGCGATCGCGATGTCGATGGGCCACTCGAGCTCGGCGTACTCTTTCGACTGCGTGAAGCCGAGGGGTAATGTAATCGCCGCAGATACGATGATGGCTTGCCATCCCCAAAAGTGGATCTTGGTGAGAAGATCACTGGCGAGGCGCGCCTTGACGAGCCGTTGGGTCGAGTAATAGATGCCAGCGAACACCATGTTGCCGACGAACGCGAAGATGACCGCGTTCGTGTGAAGTGGCCTCAGGCGTCCGAAGCTCAGGTACTGCCCCAGGTTGGCCTGATGCGCGCCCATCTGAAGGGCCACGATCGCGCCGACCAACATGCCGACGATGCCCCATCCGATGGATGCCCAGATGAACCACCGGGTGGCGTCGTCGTTGTAGACGATGCGTCGTTTTTGTAATTCTCCTTGATCACTTATCATTCGAGGTGTTCCTTGTGAGGCGCGTCGTCCTCGAGTGGCAGAAGAGCGAGGCGATCGGCGTGGTCGAAGTCGCGCTGCTTGCACGCGAATCCGAAGAGCAGGAGCGCGCCTGCGGCGAGAACCAGGCTTACGAAAACCTGCATGACGAGGACTTCCATCACTTGCCCCGATCCTTCATGGAGACGGTGGCGTAGCCGACCGCTGACAAAGAACTGAGGGGCATGAGGACCGCGCAAAACAGGGGCGACATGACGCCCAAGTACGACAGCCCAATCGCTATCGCGTTGTATGCAAACGCGAGCGTGAGCAATCGCACCCGTGTCGAGCGCAACTGCCTTGCAACGCCGAGCAAAAGGGTGAGCGGTGCGAGTCCGGGCGTCGTGAAGTAAAAGTGAGCGCGTGACGCTACAAATGGCCGGTCAACGGCGGGTGTACCCGAGCAATGTGCAGCTTCGATCGCGAGTGAATCGTTGATGCCATCACCGATGAAGAGCGCGGGGCGACCAAGCTGCGCGAGCCAGGCCGCTTTGCCTTGCGGTGTCTGATCCCCGAGTGCGTTGGCAAGCGGAATGCCGACCTCACGCGCAACCTTGCGCGCACGTGGAGTCGCGTCGCCGCTGAGTACGTAAACGTCCTTGCCCAAACGTGCGAGGGCTGCGACGTCTTCACGAGCGTTCACGCGCACCTGCTCGCGTGTGTGCAGCACGATCGGAGGCGCGTCGCCCTCGCGGAAAAAGAGATCGCCTTCCACGCCCGTTGCGGAAGCCCACGTGGCGCTTCCCAATCGATAGTGGACGCCGTCCATCACCGTTTCGAGCCCAGAGCCGGCAACCTCCTTGACGATCAGTCGTGGGTCCATTTTCCCATCAGCCAGAGCTGTGGCGATCGCTCGGCTCTTCGGGTGCGTGCTTCGGCTGGCGAGGTTGTAGAGCGCTCGCTGGGCTTGCGCAGAGAGCCCCGAGAGTTCGGTGGCCAATTCAAGCGACCCTGTCGTCAGTGTGCCCGTCTTGTCGAACACGACCGCTTCGGTTGACCACACGCGATCGAGGAGAGCGCCGTCGCGCACGAACAGCCCCGACTTTCGAAGCCGTGCGTGTGCAAGCTCTTGGGCAAGTGGAGCAGCGATTCCAAAGGCGCAAGGGCAGGTGACGATCAAGAGCGCCGTCGTTACGTCAAGCGCCTTGCCGATATCGTGTCCGATGAGCCACCAGCCCGAGAATCCGGCGGCAGCAAGCGAAAGAACGCCAAGGACGTAAAACCGTGCAAATTTCTGCCATCCCTTCGTGTCGAGCGCGCGGCTCGCGGCTTGTGAAGGTGCGGCAAGCAGGTCGACCAGGTCGGAGTCTTCGAGCCGCTCGCGCGCCGTTACGATATGGGCGTCACGGCCCGTGAGAAAAGCGCCTGCGGGAACATCGTCGCCCACCGCAAACGCATGCCCCTCGCTCTCGCCGGTGATCCAGTCCAGAGAGAACGTTGCCGGGGAGTGCGTGAGTTCAACGCGCATGGGCACGAGGTCTCCCGGCGCGAGCATCAGCTGATCGCCTGCTGCAACCGATGAACAAGGCACGACTTCGGGCCTGCCTTCCTTCACCGCTCGCGTGAGAAGCTGATCGATGCCGGCGGTGGCGAGCAGCGCGTTGCGGCTGCGCTCGAGTACGCGTCGTTGCAGCCACCTTCCAACGAGCATCAGCGCGATGAAGACGTTGAGCGTGTCGAGGTAGTTTGCTGCGTTTTGTCGCGCCAAGTACGAATGCGCAGAACTCGTGAACGCAAGTAGGATGCCCAGCGCGATGGGCAGGTCGAGTGATGCCGCCTTCGCCTTGATGCTCTTCCACGCCGAGTCGAAGAACACGACCCCGCCGATCGCCACGCTCACCACCGAAAGCGCAAACGTCAACTTGTGGAACAAAGAGAGGAGGCTTGCGTCGGTGAGTCCCGCGTACTCGGCGAAGGCGAAGCTCATCGCGTTCATGGCGATGGCGATGCAGACGCCCATGCGCCACAAAAGGTCGTCAGCCTTCGGATGCCGTTGTTTTCTGGGCGGCCCAACGACATAGCCGAGCCTGCGCAGGGCCTGCGCGTAGTCAAGAATGTTGAATGAGTTCTCGACCAGCAGCGTCGCAGTACCGAGCGCCGGGTTAATCTGAATCGTTCCCGCGCCTTTCTCTTTGGCAAAGAGAGACTCGAGCAGCCACACGCACGCCGCACAGTGGACACCCTGGAGATCGAGATGAACGCGCGAAAGACCTTGCGACCGTCTTACGCGCGCTGCGGTCTCATCGAGCCATGCGTGCTCAAAAGCGACATCGTCAAGTGCCGGAACAGCCCAGCCCCGCGCCCCACGAATGGCGTAGTATTTGCCAAGCCCCTCGCTGCGGAGGAACCCATAGGCCGCCTCACACCCCGCGCAGCAAAAGACCGTGCCCGCCACAGACGCCGCTCCGCAATGCATGCAGAACGCAGCCGTGCGCGAACGGGGAACTGAGAGCGACGCGGCCATGCCGCCGGTGTCTTCTTCACAAGTCGTGCCGAGCGCAAAGATTGCGATTAATGGGGGCGTTTACGCAGTGGCATGCAAGGTGTGCACGCATGCGCATGGTTTGCGCCGGCATGACAGTCAACACGATTTACAAAAGCGGTACACCGAAGCGGGCTTCGAGGGGGTGATGCGCCTTCCGGGAGCCTCTTCGATGACGCCGTCCTCGAGCCAACGCAGGAAGCGTCGCCTGAAGTTGCCCGGGTCGAGGACTTGGTTGTGAATCACCTCGTGCACGGCACGCAGCTCAGGAATCGTGAACGTCTTCCCGACGAGCGCAAACGCGACGCTCGAACTGCCGAGACGTTCGCGCAGACGCGCCAATGCGGTTGTCAAGATGCTCTCATGATCGAACGCGAGCGTGCGCTTTTGTGCGTCTTTCACGCTGACCCACTCGGCGTGCGATGCGTCGGTTCCGGCTTGCACAAGTGCGCCGAGCGCCGGCCTTACGAGCGCGAAGTACCCCACGCTAATCACGCGCATGCGCGGGTCGCGGTTCGGTTCGCCGAATGCACCCACCTGCTCGAGGTAGCCGGGGTCGAGAGGTAGTCCAGTTTCTTCACGAAGTTCGCGCGAGGCGGCATCGTCGAGGCTCTCGCCCTGGTCCTTGCGGCTGCTCCCGACGCGCACGAAGCCGCCAGGCAGCGCCCAGCGTCCACGGTAGGGCGCCTCTTTACGCTTGATGAGCAGGGTGACCAAGCGCGCGTCGATCACCGTGAAGATGGCAAGGTCAACGGTGACCGCGGGACGTGGGTAAGCGTCTGGACGATATTTTTCAACGAAGCGTGCGTCTTCGTCGGTGAGGCGCACTCGGCTCATGGGAAAGCGCTCATGTGGCCGCTAGTCTGAACCAAATCACGGCGCGAAGAAACGGTGAAGGTGAGGCACTCGAAGGCGGATTGATTCACTAGATTGACGATTCGGTTGCGGCCGCCGTAGGATGGGCTACGGAGGGGCAAATTCATGACAGTTCGAACCATGCGCGCCGTACTCGCGGCGCACGGAACTTTAATAGTGGTGGCGTGCAGTGAATCGACCACGGGTGTTTCTGACGCTGCGCTTCCTGATGCCGCGGCTTCCGACGCACAGGCGGGTGAGGCGGATGCGGCGGTCGATGCGTCCGCAAGTGTTCGGCCTTGGATTGACACGCACGCTCATTCTGTTGGCATTCACAGCGCGTGCAACACGCAGGCTTGTGTGGACGCGGTCGTTGCCACGATGGACACGTTCGGGGTCAAGCGCACGATCCTCTTGCACCCTCCTTCGCCCTCGAACACCAGCGTCGCGAACTGCGAGAAGAGCGTTCGCGATGTGGTGGCCTTGCGGCCCGATCGCTTTTTCCTCGGAGCGGGCGGTTGCGAGCTCAATTCAAAAATTCAAGCAACCGTTGGCACAGCCGTCACCCAAGAGATCCGCGACAGTTTCGGCTCGAGAGCGCAAGCGCTCGCGCCAGGCGCGGTCGCGTTTGGTGAAATGGCGGCGCTCCACGTGTCGTACGAAGCCGCCCATTCATTTGAGGAAATCACACCGAACGCGAAGCTCTTTCAAGACCTTGCGGACATCGCCGCGACACAAAAAATCGCGGTCGACTTGCACATGGATGCCGTCAAGCAAACGATGACCACGCCAAGTTACTTTACGAGTAAGAGTCCGAATAACCCCGCGCAACTTCAAGGCAACACCGACGCGTTTTCGCAACTCCTCGCGCACAACCGTGGGGCGCGTTTTGTCTGGGCGCATGTTGGGCGTGACACCACAGGCGACATGACCCCCACGCTTGTTGACGCGATGCTCGCCGCGAACACAAACCTCTTCATCCAGATTCATCCGACGTTCGCCCCGCTCAAGAGCACAAACGCGATCGTCGCGGACGAGACGTTTGCGATTCGTGCCGACTGGCTCGACCTCCTGAAGAAGTACCCGGACCGCGCGGTGCTCGGGACCGATGTGTTTTTTACCGGAACCGAGACCGATGCAAAGCCGCTGAAGGCCGTTCAGCTATTTCTTCAAGGCCTGCCGGTTGACCTTGCGACCAAGATTGGTTGCGAGAATCCAGTAACGATTTATGGGCTCCCCAGCGGGTGTTGACCGCCCGGAACGATTCGTCCGCGTGCTCGTTGCTGCAGGAGGCGTGGCTTTCGCGGGTTGCGTTCGGCGCTCTGTAATGCCCGTCGCGGCGTCAACCACGAGACCCTTATTGACACTCATACAGTTACAAAAAAAGAGCAAGCGACTTTAGCTGATCACTTTCTGCCGGTGCTTTGGGAATGTGATGCAGTCGAGAGTTTTTTCAAGGTCGCGCCCTCTTAAATCTCGAGTAACTTGATGCGATGAACCAAGCACTGCGCGGCGGTATGACTTCGCGCCAGATGAAGAGCCAGCACGCGTCAAAGTCGCGGTGGGCTCTTGCCCTGCTGCTCGCGGCCACTTTGTCACCCACTCATGGTGTTGCCTCAGGGCCGATCGATCTCACGGACAACAAACCGCTCACCAACTTGTCTGCGAGCATGTCACCTGTACAGGTGAAGGGTCCGTCAGCGGTACAAGGGACGACGTTGGTCCACCTCGAGTTCGCCGTCTCCTATAGCGATATTGTCGGACAGTGGTGCGTCGTGATGATGATGTGCGTTCGCCAGCGGAGCTGGCCGAACACCCATCATCGAGCTGCGCTTCTCCAACGGGTGAGAGTCCC
>CAMBEV010000061.1 GCA_945865595.1 Nannocystis exedens
GGCCCTGCATCCCATGACGATCGGCAACAAGCCTGCCGACGGCGGCAACCTAGTTGTGACGGCGGACGAATTCAGTGCGATGCGCGGCGTCGATCAGCGAGTGCTTCCCTACTTGAAGCGATTCGTGGGAGCAGCCGAGTCGATTCGCGGTCGTCTTCGATACTGTATCTGGATTACCGAGCAGGCCAAAAGCGAGGCACTGTCGATTCCATTGATCCGAGCCCGCGCCGACGCTGTCAGCCAGATGCGCATGCAAAGCAGCAAAGCTCTCACGAGAGCCGGAGCGCAGTCTCCGCACGCTTTTCAGCAGGTCAGGCAGCGTGGGGATGAGACCATCACAATAGTTCCCAAAGTATCGTCCGAAAGCCGTGAGTACTTACCATTCGATCTTCTGCCGCCCGGAACCATCATCTCCGATCTCGCCTTTGGCCTCTACGACGCGCCGCTTTGGAACATGGCGCTGATTGCCTCTAAGCTTCACCTCATCTGGATCGCGACGGTCTGCGGGAAATTGAAGACCGACTTCCGCTACTCGAACACCCTAGGCTGGAATACGTTTCCGGTTCCCCAGCTGACCGAGAACGACAAGACCACGCTCACGCGGTGCGCGGAGGACATCCTGCTCGCGCGCGAGGCACACTTTCCGGCAACGATCGCCGACCTATACGATCCGGATCACATGCCCGCCAACCTTCGTGCAGCGCACGACAAGAACGATGAGACGCTCGAGCGCATCTACATTGGTCGACGCTTCAAGAACGACACCGAGCGTCTCGAAAAGCTGTTCGAGATGTACAAGGCGATGACCGAGAACGCCGACGAGCTGAAGTTGAAGACGGCCGCCAACAAGAAGCCGACAAAGGGCAAGCGGAACACTGGGGAGAGAGCATGAAGCACACGATCACGCCGCCATCGGTTTCGATGAAGTATGGGCAAACCGGCGCTTCTACGCGGATGAACGAGCTCGGCATGCGCACGATGCAAGAACGCGCGTATCAAAAGCGCGGTGAGCAGTATTTGCTCATCAAATCGCCGCCGGCTTCGGGCAAGTCGCGCGCGCTCATGTTCATTGCGCTCGATAAACTGCGAAACCAGGGTATTCGGCAGGCCATTATCGCGGTGCCTGAGCGCAGCATCGGCGGAAGCTTTGGCAACACGCCCCTCAGTCAAAACGGCTATTCGGCTGATTGGCATGTGGCCCCGCAGTGGAATCTTTGCAACGTCGCCGGTGTTGACGACGCGCGCATCGCCAAGTCCAAAGTCAAAGCCGTCGGCGCATTTTTGCAGAGCGCAGACGAGGTCCTCGTTTGCACCCACGCGACACTGCGCTTTGCGGTCGAAGCGCTCGGCATCGAAGCCTTCGACGCGCGGCTAATTGCCGTTGACGAGTTTCACCATGTGTCGAGTGAAGCCGACAACGTGCTCGGTACGCAGCTGTCGCAGTTCATCGCGCGCGACAAGGTGCACATCGTCGCTATGACCGGCTCGTACTTTCGCGGCGACGCGGCACCGGTACTGTCGCCGACCGACGAGGCGCGGTTCGATACGGTGACCTACACGTATTACGAGCAGCTCAACGGCTACGAGCACCTAAAGGCGCTCGATATGGGCTACTTTTTTTATTCTGGGAGCTACCTCGATTCGATCATCAAGGTGCTGGACCCTGGCAAAAAGACGATAGTGCACATTCCGAGCGTCAACTCGCGCGAGACCCCCAAAGACAAGCTCGTGCAGGCCGACGAGATCATGGGCGCTCTCGGTACCTGGAGCGGCAAAGACGATGTGACTGGATTTGACTTGGTCACCCGCTCCGATGGCCGTGTGCTCAAGATCGCCAACCTCGTCGATGACGATGCCGCTAAGCGCGATCGTGTGATGACGTCGCTGAAGGATCCGGCTGCGAATGCCAACCGCGATCACGTCGACATCATTCTGGCGCTCGGTATGGCCAAGGAAGGGTTTGACTGGATCTGGTGCGAGCACGCGCTCACCGTGGGCTACCGCAACAGCCTTACCGAGATCATCCAAATCATCGGTCGCGCAACCCGCGACGCGCCCGGTAAGACCCGCGCGCGCTTTACCAATCTGATTGCCGAGCCTGACGCCAGTGAAGACACCGTAATCGACGCAGTCAACGACACGTTGAAGGCAATCTCGGCGAGCTTGCTCATGGAGCAAGTTCTGGCGCCCCGATTCACCTTCACCCCGAAAAGCGATGGCGCCAAAGCGGGCTGCGACTACGGGGCGAGTGGCTACACGCCCGACGGCACCAATATTGGCTTCAACGGTGGTACCGGGCAGCTGCACGTTGAGATCAAGGGTCTAGTCGAACCTGAATCGCCGGAAGCCCGTCGCATTTGCAACGAAGACCTGAACGAGGTCATCGCGGCATTCACCCAAGACACCCGCACGATGGCGCGCGGCCTCTTCGACGAAGAGATGGCGCCGCAGGAGCTCACCTTGGTGCGCATGGGCAAAGTCGTGCGCGACAAGTACCCGGATCTCTCGGAGACGGATCTCGAAGCCATTCGTCAGCGCGCCGTGGCTGCGCTCAACATCGTGCAGCAAGGCCGCAAGCATTCGCTCGGCGACAGCGACGACGCGGCTGCGACCAACACCGCCTTCGTGGACGGCGTGCGGCGTTTTGCGATGGACGTGCGTGAGTTGGATATCGACCTCATCGACAGCAAGAACCCGTTTGAGGCTGCGTACGCGCTGCTCGCCAAAACGATGGACGAGAACTTGTTGAAGCAGGTGCAGCAGGCGATTGCCGCGCGACGAAGCACGGTCTCGGCCGAAGACGCGCGCGACCTCGCGGTGCGCGCCGTGAAGTTCAAGCGTGAGCGCGGGCAGTCGCCGTCGATGGTTGCGGCGGATCCCTGGGAGAAGATGCTCGCCGAAGGTGCTGCCGCGTTCGCGCGTCACAAGAAGGCTGGCGCGTATGAGTGAGCGCGGCGTGAAAGCCGGGCATGGCCGTAAGAGCGAGGAGAACATCAGTGACGACGAAATCCTCGAGGAACTTGGCCTCGATGGCGACGAGAAGAAGGAGGGCAAATACTCGCATGAACAGGCGCGTGTGATTGCCGGCTTCGAAGACATTGTGCGTTTCGTCGACGAGCACGGTAACCGGCCACAACACGGGGAGGGACGCGACATCTTTGAACGACTTTATGCCGTGCGGCTGGAGCGTATCGGAGGCAACGCCATTTTTCGCGCACTGGTGCAAGACCTCGACAAGCACGGTCTCTTGGCTGGCGCCGTCAACGATACGACAATGGATCCTGCCGAACTTAGCGAAGCTGAGCTTCTCTCAGAGCTCGGAATCGACAGCGCCGATGAAAACGCGATCACGAATCTCAAGCATGTGAAGCCGCGCGCAGAGCTGCAAGCCGCCGAGGAAATTGCGACCCGCGTTCCTTGCAGTGATTTCTCGCGCTTCAAGGATCGCTTTGACCAAGCGCAGAAGGAGCTCGATAGCGGCCGTCGCGAGTCCCGGCGCGCAACAAACACGAAGATGGAGAAGATTGCGCAAGGCGAATTTTTCGTCGTCGGCGGACAGCTGGCCTACGTCGCAGAAGTTGGGGAAGAAGAAAGGCGCACCAAGGACGAGCGCAGTGATCGCCGCCTGCGCGTGGTCTACGACAACGGCACCGAGAGCAACCTACTGATGCGCTCGTTTCAACGCGCCCTAGGTAAAGACGAGGGAGCGCGTGTAATTGCCGACGCAAGCCTCGGCCCCCTGTTCGCTTCAGTAGCCGAGGAGTCCGACGTAGAGACCGGCACCATCTACGTGTTGCGCAGCCAGTCACTCCATCCGTTCATCACGCAAAACCGCGATCTGGTGCACAAGATTGGGGTAACGGGTGGTGACGTGAAGATTCGCACTGCCGGGGCAGAAGACGATGCGACCTTCCTGTTCGCCGATGTGGAAGTGATTGCAACCTACAAACTCTTCAACATCAACCGCACCAAGCTCGAAAACGTGTTGCATCGCTTCTTCGCTTCTGCGCGCATCAATGTTGCCATCCCCGATCGCTTTGGTCGATCGGTGACCCCACGGGAATGGTTCCTTTTGCCGCTACATGTGATCGACGAGGCCGTCGAGCGCGTCCGCAACGGCACAATCACCATGGTCCGGTATGATCCAAAGGGCGGCCGGCTTGTGAGGTTATAGACGACCACCAGCGTAGACGCCGGGAGCCGCGAGTCCGCACTCGACGGGTGGATGATGGGAAGTCCACGCCGCACCCCGTCCGGCTTGCCAGAAGGCGAACTGCGAAGCTGTTCAGGACGGTGCTGGAGTCCGCAGAGTTTCCGGGACGCACCGTTGCACACAGCTCGCGATCACTTCGGCTTGAAAGAACTGTCAACCCACTGAATCAAAGCGCGCATCAATTTCGCGGTTTCAGGAAATAGCAAAAGGATCGCATGAACGTCGCTTCTGCCGAGCGAGCCAACGGCGTTCGGGTGTCCGGCGTCGTTGCGCGCCTTTCGAATTACGTCGTAAAGGGATGCCCAGCGGCCGTTGTAGTCGTCTCCCAGTTCTTTCGGCATCTGGAGCTTCGCATCGTCAAGGATCTTTTCCACCCCTGTTGCGATCGCTTTCGCCATCCATACTGACGTTTTGATGTCACTGGGCTGCGGCTTTCCAGCGCTTACATATTTGCTGACGATCTGGTCCCGCATCTCGCGAAGGAGGCTCTCAGCAGCGCACCCGATCAGGACGACAGCGGCTCGGTTACATCCGGTTGCGTAGGTCTTAAGTGCCTCCTCGACATATGAACCTGCTATCGAATTTGCCTCGATCGCTACCGAAATGTGCGCGAGATAACCCGCTGGATTCTCGGGATCACGAGTGAATGCCTTGATCACAGTATTCCCATGCGGCGTCATGAATGCGTCTTGGCAGTTCGCACCCCCGCGTTGCCGCGGATCCCAACCCCAACCGATGACGCCGTTGCGATAGAGCTCGTGCCACGCATAGTTGATCGCCACAATGTCCGCCGGCGTCTGCGGGTCCAGTTGATCGAAAATCCGCTTCAACAGAGCGCTTTGATTGAATGCCCAGACTTCGGCGTGTGGTGCCTTGCTCCAATCGGTGGAGATAGTCTCGAGAATTGCCTTCTTTGGATCGTCCACTCGATTTCCTAATTCAAACGTTAATCGGCACACGAATTGCGACGCAACCCCGTTCATACAAGACGCACCGATCCTGATCACCGAAATCACGGCATCGCGCTCACCCATCCAATGGTTCGGTATCTGCGGCTGCGATGGCATTCCGTCAACCACTCCGCCCGGCGCGCAACTCGTGGGAGTACAATTGCCAACCCATGCCAGTCCCGACCTTCGACCAATTCATCGAGCCGCTCCTTCGCTACCTCACTGCGCACGAAGGCGGCGCGTTGATCACCGACGTGTACCAAGCGCTTGCGAGCGACATGAATCTCACCGCCGAAGAGCGCGTCGAGATGCTTCCGAGTGGAAACCAGGCCGTCTACAAGAATCGCATCGGATGGGCCCATGACAGACTGAAGCGAGCGGGCCTTTCGAGCAGCCCCCAGCGAGGCGTTTGGAAGCTCACCGCAGAGGGCCATCACTATGCGTCCACGAACAAAAGCATCTCCGAGGACGAGCGGGAGCGACTCGCAAGCGTCGGGCGCACCTCGCGCGTCAGCCCGAGGAAAGACGACGTCGGTGACACGCAAGCCGCTCCTTCCTTCGTCACGACAGCGCTAGAAACAGCGAGCCCCGAAGAGCGCATCGAAGCTGCGCTTGCCGAACTTCGCGACAGCATCGTACGTGATCTTCTTGAGCTCATCGGCCGTGCACCTCCCGAGTTCTTCGAGCACCTCGTTCTCGATCTGCTCCACGCGATGGGATACGGCACGAACCGTTCAGATCTGCAGCGTGTCGGCGGCTCTGGCGATGGCGGTATCGACGGCATCGTCTCCCTCGATCGTCTCGGCCTCGAGAAGGTCTACGTGCAGGCCAAACGCTGGAAGAACACCGTCGGCAGCCCCGAGATTCAGGGTTTCATGGGCGCGCTGCAACTTCAGGGCGCAACGAAAGGCGTGTTCATTACGACAAGCGCATTTACGAAAGACGCGAAGCAGGCCGCCACCAAAGCGCGTGGTACGATTGTGCTTGTCGATGGCGCGATGCTCTCGTCGCTGATGATGGAGGCCGGCGTGGGGGTGAGCCATAAGGCGTTGCGAATACCGAAGGTGGACAACGACTACTTCGACGAAGGGTGACAGCCGGCCAGACCGTCAGCGGACTTGACGAAGAACTCGGCATCTTGCGAAAGGCTCTCGATGAAACGGACGCTCGCCTGGCATGCCTCCGCGAAGAAAGGGTGCGTCTCTCGGCTGAGAAGGTCATCCACCTTTTCGAACCAGAATCACCAAGTGGTCTGGTTGGTGGTCTGGGTGTGAAATGAGTGGTCTGGAAATGAAAAAAGCCGACTGGCGCATCATCGCCAACCGGCCGTTTTATCTAGTCTTTTTCAGAGCGGGAGAAGGGATTTGAACCCTCGACGTCCACCTTGGCAAGGTGGCACTCTACCACTGAGTTACTCCCGCGATAGAACGCGCATTTCTGCCATAACTGCCCGTGGAGTCAACGAAAAAGGTGGCTGAACAAGGTGGCCTAGGTTGGCGGCACGACTCCACACGCGAGTGCGAGCGGCGTTACAGCTTTTGCGTCGATCTGACAGCTGTCGGCTGTCGACCGCCACACCATCACGGTCGGGCTGGCAGATGCCGTCACTATCGTCTGTTTGGGGGCCGCTTCGGCGCTTGTGCCAATGAGTGCTAGCGCAAAGGAGGCGAGGGTGAGCGCGCGCATCAAAGGCCGTGGTGCGTCGCCGCCGAGCTTGTGTCGTTCGGCAAGGTCGCGCAGTTCGTTCACGTGGCCCTGCAGCACCGGGCGTGAAGGGCCCTCACCCTGCGTCGCGCGGTCGCAGAAAAACGTGCGGCAACCGAATGGCCGATCGCTATAAATGGAACATCGATTGTCACGATTGAGCAGCGGGCAGATGCGTTCCCGCGGTGTGTCTTTCGTGAGCGGCAGCGCGCGCTTCTTGGGGCTTGGCATTCCGCCGCGCTTTGCGATCGCACGTTCGACAAGTGCAAGCTCGATCGACGTGACGTACGGCTGCCTTCCGGTGATGCCAAAGCGGCAGCATTCGGTCGAACTTGGGCACGTCCAGTCTGCGTAGTGCGCATCGACGCGCGCGTAGAGCGCTCGCAGCTCACCCAGGAGCGCCTCGTTGTCGATTGTGCCCGGCATGTTACTTATTGGGTGCGGCGAGCGCCGGCGCTGGCCTTTGCATCGGCCGCTTGCCTTGGCGAATGCGAATCCAGGTGCCGGATGGATCGTCGAGCTTTCCGGTGAAGGCCCTCGCGCGTTCGTTGTCGTCGGCCCACGCGGACGTATTGTAACTGCCGTTGAGACGATAGAGCCCCTGACGCTCAAACGTTTCGTGGGGACACACAGAGGACAACGTTGCGACGAAGCTCACTTTGTTTTTTGCGCCAAGCGTTGAGTAAAACTCGCGCAGCGGACTCGTCGCGGGAGGGACGAGGTCGCAGGTGACCAACTTCCCTTCGGGAGTCATGACGGTGAGTCGCAGCGCTTCAGGCTTTACGCGGATGCGCTGTGACCGCTTGCTGACATTTTGAATCGACACGGAAAGCGGCGCTTCGAACGACGTCGCAACGTCAACCGTCTTGCTGAGCTGGAGCTTCAGCGGGACATCGGTCGATGCGCTGGGGCTCCCTGCTTGTGGCACAAACGTAACTGGTGCTGATACGATTTCAGCGAGTGGGAAGGCTGTCGCCTCGGTCGGGTCGCGAACGACGGCCGGGCCCTTGGTCGCGCGGTTCGTTGCCTTGGCCCCGACTCGGCTCGCAAAACCGAGACGAGCGGTAACGGTGGCCCCGGCTGTGAGCGCTTCGTTCTCCGTTTGCGAGAAGCACAACAGGCGTAGGTCAATGCTCTCTTTGTAACTGCTGCCGGGCGGGATCTCGAGCCGTCGCTCAGCGTCGCTGGACTGGCGAATGCCAAGGGGCAGCGCGCACCGAATCGTCTTTGGACGAAAGGTGCGTGCCCTCTTCGCGTCGGTCGCTTTCGGTTGGGTAATGTCAAGCGCGAGCAGGTGCGCATCCGCGACGAGCGTCAGCGGGATCGTGTCCTTATTAGTAACCGTGACGGATACAATTCTCTCGCTGAGCACAACGTTGAGTTCGATCTCAGGCGCACGCAGCTTGACCTTTGTCACGGGAGTGGCGACCGCGGCGGGCGCGGCGATCGCTTGAAGCGCGAGGAGCGAGAGAACAGCCGAAAGCATCAGCAGAGGATACGTCACATTCGTGACTTTGCTTTCGACCTCGATTTTGATGGCCGAAGCGTCGCCGAGCCACCGGTGTTGAGAAGTTGGGCCAGCGGTATGCTTCCCACCACGTTGCGCAGGCGCTGCGCATCTGCGCCAGGAATGGAGGCGGAGCAGAAGAGTCGCGCGTGGCCCGCATCGCGTTCGATGCGAACCGAGCCGCGCTTGATTTTGGATCGTTTGACGACCTCGCGCATGCCGTCGAGCACGCGCGGGGCAATGACGCCTCGCCGGACAATGAGCTCACCGTCGACGATGTTGGCCTGCAACACGGTAATCGCTCGCTTTGCTGCGAACCACAACGCAGCGAGCCCACCGAAAGTGATGATCACGTAACCGAGGCCATCGAACATGACTAACCTCGAAGTGCCTCAAAGAGTTCGAGATCGGGCAACGCGATCGTGACTCGGGTCTTAACCACGCCGACGTCCTCATCTTCGAGCAAGCGGCAGAATGCGAGCCCATCGTAAAGAGCAACAGGCGCTGCTCCCGTTTCAGAGGCTTCGTCGCGTGCGCCGGAGAGCACTTGGCCGGCCGTCATCAACCATCCCGCTTGCGCCGGACCGTAGTGATGCAGCGAGCCCCGCAATTCGCTCACGCGCTCGCGGCCAATTTCGCGGCCGTCTTTGCGAATAATGACCGCGGTGCGAATCTCTTCACCGCCGGCTTTGTGAATGCCTTGGAAATGCGATTCGGCGGCGGGTCCGCCCGGACGACGCACCGTGCGAAGTTGCGAAAGGCCGATGCGCTCGAGCGTGAGAAGCGCCAGTTCGAGGAACGCGTTGCCCGGGAGTTCTTGCACCTTGCGCAAGAGCGAGCGCCGGGCCTGTTCGCGATAGCGCTCGACCGCAGCGAACGCATCTTGCTCGAGGCGACTCAGCTCGGGGCCAAGCAACCAATCGGTGGGTGCGATGCGATTGCCGTTTCCGAAGCGGAACCGCGTGCGCTGCCCAAGGGCTGCGCGGCGCGTGTTGTCGGCGCGAGCACTCGCCGATACTTGGATGCTCGCGGTCATTGGATCGCCGGAGAGGCGACCTCGGCGCATGAGTGCGTCCGCCACGGCACGGAAGGGCACGGGCCCGCTCGTTCGCTCGAATGAGTTGAGTACGATCGCGATCGCGTCTGCGAGTTCGCGGCCGGCCAATTCGTCACCGTCGCTGAGCGGAATCTCGATACCGGTGGGCGCGCCACCGGCCATGATTTGCTGCCTCTCACGAACCATGGGTCGCGGAGGAGGCGCAAGCGGATCGCGCACGGGCTGATCGCCCTCGGAGTCGCCTGTGTTGGTACCCGCATGTGCACCGGCATGTGGACCGGCATGTGGACCGGCATGTGGACCAGGTGGCGCACCCTCGAGGCGGGGCGTCGAAGCGCGATCGCCTTCAGGTCCGCGACCGCGGCGACGGCGACGGCGACGGCGACGGCCAGCGTCAGCGGTGTCGAGCACTGGAGAGGACGTGCCCGGGGCAGCCAAGATGGGCTGGTCATCGTCGTCTTCGTCGTCGAAGAGATTGGCTCCGCTCGCGGCGAGATCGGCGCGCAGGGCATCTGCACCCGAAAGTACGGGCGCGATGATCTCGTCGTCGTCGTCGTCGAAGCCGGACGATGCAGTAGGCGTGTCACCCTTC
Source organism: Nannocystis exedens (assembly GCA_945865595.1). Taxonomy (GTDB): domain Bacteria; phylum Myxococcota_A; class Polyangia; order Polyangiales; family Polyangiaceae; genus JAHFDX01. Next base: position 10,024 of record CAMBEV010000061.1, read on the forward strand.
GATGCCGCTTCGACCTCGAGTGCGTTCACGCCAAGATCTTCAACCGATGGTGCCTCTGGGGGTGGGCCACCGGGCGCCTTCTTTCCGTCTTTGCCCCAATCGCGCAAACCAAACACGCCGGGCTTGATGCGCAAGATCGAGTTGTCGTCGTCATCTTTCTTGATCAACGCTGCGAGCCGCGCGCCCATCGTGACCTCGGGGCTTTTGCCCACGTGGCTGAGGAGGTTCTTCTCGATCGCCAGTTCGGTGATCTCTTTATAGTGGAGCGGCTTACCTGCGAGGCGTAGGACCTCGGCTGCAGCTTCGGTAAACGTCATCGTGCGTTTTCCTTATTTATCGGACGCGGCGCTTTAGGAAAGTGCGCGGTCCGCGGATTCATTCAGTGAAACAGTGAATGACGGTCGAAGTGCGCTGCAACGCAAAGTCGTGCAGCCTCGTTCCGGACGTCTCGCTTTCTATATCGAGGGTGCTAAGGGCCGTCAACCGAAGACGGCATCGCTCTATTTCTCATGAAAAACAGCCACCCCCCCCCTGACGCCACAGACGCTACTGGTTTCTCGGTTGCCGCGTTCTACAAGTTCGTCAATTTAGTTGACCCTATATACCTTCAGGTGCCTTTACAAGCGTGCTGCGAGCGCAACGCTGTGCGAGGCACGATCTTGCTGGCCGAAGAGGGCATCAACGGAACCATAGCGGGCTCCCATGAGGGTGTGCGCGCGGTGCTGGCATGGCTTCGAAGTGACCCGCGCCTTTCGGACCTCGTGCACAAGGAGGCAGCGGCCGCTAGCCAACCGTTCGCTCGTATGAAGGTTCGCATCAAACGCGAGATCGTGAAGCTCGGGGTTCCTCATGTCGACCCGAGCCGCATGGCGGGCACCTATGTGAAGCCCGAGGAATGGAACAACTTACTTGACGATCCAGACGTCGTCGTTGTCGATGTTCGCAACGACTACGAAGTGGCGATCGGGACGTTTGAAGGATCCGTCAACCCGCTTACCAAAACTTTCACCGAGCTTCCCGAATGGGCACGCAACACCGAGGTTCTGCGGGAGAAAGGCGGAAGGAAGCCCAAGGTGGCGATGTTCTGCACTGGTGGCATTCGCTGTGAGAAGTCGACCGCGTTCTTGCGCACCGAAGGGTTCGATGAGGTCTATCACCTCGAGGGAGGCATTCTCAAATACCTCGAGACCGTGCCACCCGAAGCAAGCCGCTGGAAGGGCGAGTGCTTCGTGTTCGATGAACGCGTGTCTGTGCGCCACGGCGTCAAGCAGGGAGAATACGAACTGTGCCGGTCGTGCCGCTATCCGCTTCGTGCCGAAGACAAAGAGTCGCCGTTCTTTGTTGCCGGGGTGAGTTGCGCCCGCTGTCACGCGCAAACGACTGACACACAGAAGGCAAGCTTCACGGAGCGCGAGCGGCAAATCGCCTTCGCGAAAAAGCGCAACCAGCTGCATGTGGGTGCGCGGATGGAGCCGAAAAAGGCACGCGCCGCGGTACCTCTCGCTGGGGCCGCAATGCCTCGCGCTCTGATAGACCCCACCTTACCGGTTCTCTATTCGTTTCGGCGATGCCCCTATGCCATTCGCGCGCGGCTGGCGCTCGTCGTGAGTGGCCACGTGTGCGAAGTGCGCGAGGTCGTGCTCGCCAACAAGCCGGCGGCCCTGCTCGAGGCGTCGCCCAAGGGAACTGTGCCTGTGCTCGTGACGACAGAAGGTAAGGTCATTGACGAAAGTCTCGACATCATGCTTTGGGCACTTCGGAGGCATGATCCCGAGCACTGGCTCGAGCCCCAGCATGGGGCGACCGAGGGCAAAGACAGGGATGCGCTGATCGCTGAGTGTGACGGGGCGTTCAAATACAACCTCGATCGCTACAAATATCCGGGCCGATACGAAGGCTCCGCTGCCACGCACCGCGACGAAGGGGCCGCATTTCTTTTGCGGCTCGACGCCCAACTTGAATGCTCGCCGTATTTGTTCGGGCAACGACCATCGCTTGCAGACATGGCGGTCGTGCCCTTCGTGCGGCAGTTCGCGCATACCGACGAGACGTGGTTTGCAACGCAGCCTTGGCCTGCGCTGCATCGGTGGCTAAAAGCGATCACAGAAGGCACACTTTTCAAACGTGTGATGCAGCAGCCCCGCTGAGTTCTAGTGCACCAGTCTGTTGGCTGAAGGCCTGCCCGTGATCGGATCAAAGGCGTTGAGCAGTTCGATCTCGCGAAAGGCGCGTTCGCCGGCGTTAGGTCCGGGAGCGAGTTCAAGGATTGCGATGGGGCGCGGCGTGTCGGGATAGCGCGCCAGGTTGTGCGTGGTCGATGAATTGACAAACACCACGGGCACATCGCCGACAATGCGCCCAAGCATGTCGAGAAGCACGCTCGACGAGAACATAGAAAGTTCACCATCGAGTACGACGGCCATTGTGGGTAGCAAGTGCAGTTGCTCAACAAGGCTGAGGAGCTCGACGACTTCGCTGCCGTCTTTCGCTTCAACCACACCGATGTCGTGGTCCACGAAGGCATCAACGATCGACGCTCGCAGCGGTGCGTTCCCCATGGCGACGAGCACTCTCGACCACTTGCAACTTGGGGTGGATAGCTGACCCATTGCGAGCCTCCTTTTCAACCAGGCGAACGTGGTGAGGGCTCCATAAGCTTGTCTCGCCGAAGGCTGTTCGTCGAGCGATTTTACGGTCGCGCTTGCGCAACGAGCGCCGGGAAGCCACCCTGATGGCCCGTTATGAAAAAGCAGTTAATCATGTTGGCCTCGCTTCTTGCGGGCTGTGGGTCGAGTTCTGAACCTAAGGCCCCTGCGCCTCAGCTTGCGGTGCAGGTTGTCGAGAATGAAGAGACGGAGATGACGATGGTCGAAAAACATCGAACGCCTCCCCCCGAAGAGAAGCCGCTCGATGTGTCGGACCCGGTGCGAGCGTCCAAAAAACACGCCCCGCTGGTGGTTATCACCAAGGCTCCGGCAGCGCCGATCCTCGGAAAGTGATCGACGCGTTTAGAACTTGAGTTCAGCGGTGAGTGACAACGGAACCACGTACGGGCTGTTCTTGTCGATCGCGAACGTCGGTAGGTCCGCGCGGAAGCCCACGTCAAGAGACACGCTTTGCGAGCGCATGAACGACATGCCGATCTCGACGTTTGGCACCGCGCCAAATCGGA
>CAMBEV010000062.1 GCA_945865595.1 Nannocystis exedens
CGCATCCACTCGTCGTTGAAGATCTTCGACATGTACTTGTGACCGGCGTCGCACAAGAACACCAAGAGCTTCTGCTTCTTGCCGACGGCCTTGGCGTACTTGATCGCGCCCGCAACCGCCGCGCCTCCTGAGCCCCCGACGAAGATGCCCTCGAGGCGCGTGAGATCGCGGGTCGTCAAGAAACATTCCTTGTCGTCGACGCGCACGATATCGTCAAGAATCTTGAGATTCATCGTGGTCGGGAAAAAATCTTCGCCGATGCCCTCGACCTTGTAAGAGAAGGGTTTGGTGATGCGGCCGCTCTTGACGAAGTCGTAGTAGAGCGAGCCTACCGGGTCGACGCCGACGATCTGGATGTTGGGGTTCTTCTCCTTGAAGTACTTGCCGCATCCGCTGATCGTGCCGCCCGTGCCCATGCCGGCGACGAACGCATCGAAGTCGCCATTGGTCTGGGCCCAGATCTCGGGCGCGCTCCAGGTGTAGTGCGCCTCTGGGTTCGCCGGGTTGTGGTACTGGTTCGCGAAGAAGACGTTTTCGGTCTCGGTCGCCAGACGTTTCGATACGCTGTAGTAGCTTCGCGGATCCTCGGGCTCGACGGCTGTTGGGCACACGACAACCTTCGCGCCGAACGCGCGCAGGTGCGCGATTTTCTCTTGGCTCATCTTGTCGGGCATCACGAAGATGCATTTGTAGCCACGGATGGCCGCGAGGAGAGCGAGCGATGCTCCCGTGTTGCCGCTCGTCGCTTCGACGATCGTGCCACCCGGTTTCAATCCGCCTTCTTCGGCGCGCTTGAGAAGATTCGCCGCCAGGCGGTCCTTGTGGCTGCCTCCGGGGTTGAGGTACTCGCACTTCACATAAATCTCGGCGGGACAGTCGGCGCCGACCTTGCGCAGCTTGACGATGGGCGTATTGCCAACGGCCTTGGTGATGTCTTCGAGTGCGCCGTGCATCATGGGGTGCTCCGAGAGTGGGGTGCGATAAAGGACAACTGGCGCCCGCCTGCTGTGCCTGCTGTGGCAGAGGCGCGGTCGCGCCGGTACGAAAAGAAGAGGTGAGCTTCAGTGAACGTGCAGTGCTCGAGTCGATCGATAGCTGAAAACGGCACGCCCATGCGCGTCAAAACGAGCTGTGCCGCCAGTTGCAAGTCGCCATAAAGCGAGTTGGCCTTCTTGACGATGACGCGCTGATCGGCAACTTTGTTGACGAATTGCACGGCGACGTCCTCGCCGATCTCGAAGGCGCCCGGGCCGATGCATGGGCCAATCGCGCATACGAGAGAGTGCGATTCTCCGACTGCAAGAATCGCGGATTCGATCACGCCCGACACGAGTCCCCGCCAGCCCGCGTGGACGGCGACGACCGCTCCCGATCGCACATTGCCAATGAGAATGGGAACGCAGTCGGCCGTTCGTATCGCGCCGGCGACGAGCAGGGCGTCGGCGTCGACCCGTACCGCGTCCGCTTTGATGTCGTGCTTTCCTCCTGCGCGCGCGTGGGCGACCTCGATGCCGTGCACCTGCTCAACCTCAGCAAACGCCAGGCGAGCGTTCGCGCTCGCGCCAAGTCGTTCAAGTGCGGCAGCCCGAAGGTCCGGGGTAGCTTCCGGGCCTACATCGGCGTGGCGCGTCCCAAAGCCGTGCACAAACCCAGCAGTTGTGAGCTTCGGGCTTTGAAGCGCCATCGGAAGCCGCGTTTCTTCAAGCCGCTGAACCAGCATGCGCACGGGGCTCCTCTCGCTTGGCGTTGATGCGTTGCGGCTCGCGATGATACCACCGTAGCGACATGCGCTCGCAGGATCCGTTTATCGGCCGTGACATTTTGAATGGCCAATTTCAGATCTTGCAGAAGATCGGAACGGGCGGCATGGGCTCCGTCTACAAGGCGCTGCAGCCCGACATGAACCGCATGGTGGCGGTGAAAATCCTCCACCCCAAGTTGAACACGCGCAAAGACCTGGTCTCGCGCTTTCGGCGCGAAGCGCGATCGATGTCGCAGCTTTCGCACCCGAACACCACCAAGGTTTTCCTCTACGGGGAGCTCGATGATGGGTCGCTCTACATCGTGATGGAGTACCTCGACGGCAAGAATCTTAACCAAACGGTGCGCAACGACGGGCCGTTCTCGATTGAACGCGCGCTTCCAATTTTGATCGCGGTGAGCGGCGCCCTCGACGAAGCGCATCACGTGGGCATCATCCATCGCGACCTCAAGCCCGAGAACATTTTCCTCGTGCAGTCAGCTTCACAGCGCGATTATCCGAAGGTGCTCGACTTTGGTCTCGCTAAGGTGGGCGAGCGTCAAATGCGTCCCGGTTCGGTTATTCTGACGCAAGAGGGCATGGTCTTCGGTACGCCCGAGTTCATGAGTCCCGAGCAAGCGCAGGGCAAGACGCCTGTGCCCGGCAGCGACATCTACGCGCTCGCGGTGATTCTCTACGAAGTCCTCACTGGCAAGTTGCCGTTCGACGCGAAGTCGCCCATGGACTTCATCCATCTGCACGTGACCGCGAAGCCGATACCGCTGAATCAACGCGTGCCGGGCAAGACCTTTCCGCCGATGCTCGAGGCTGTGATCAGCAAGGCGCTGCAGAAACGGGCCGAAGAGCGTTACAGTTCGGCGGCCGAGTTCGCGAGCGCCCTTCAGGAAGTGTTGCAAGAGCAGGGCCTCCCGCCGTACGCGCGGTCATCGTCGTTGAGGGCCGCCGCGCCGGCCCAAGGTCAAAGCCTGCATCCCCTCGCGGCGGGTCATTCGATGCCGGTGCCTTACTATTCCGCGCCCCCGACCATTCCTCACGTAGCGCGACGGACGGGTCCAAGTCTCGGTTTGTTGATCGGTGTCGCCGGTGCGTTCTTGTGCATCGGTGCGTTGCTAGCCTTCATTGCGATGAAGGTCCTGCGTTAACCGAATGGGATCGGGCCCGAAGAGCGTTCTCCCCAAGAACGTGCGAGTTGTCGATTCAGTTGAGTTGTCTCAAGCAGAGCCTCCCCCCAAGGAAGTTCCGTCGCGGCTGCCGGTGCTCTTGACCCGGGGCGCTCGCTTTCGTGGGGCGCTGTGGCGGTGGTTTAAACGGCTTGCGACCGCGGCGGTTGTACTTGCCGCGGCAGGCGGAGGGGCAATCTACTTGACCATTCGCCACTATGAGGCCGACCTGCCCGGCATCGGCGATCTGCGCGGCAACTACCACCCGCCTCAGGTCACGCGCGTGCTTGCGCGTGACGGCACGTTGCTCGCCGAGCTGTTCGTTGAGCGCCGCACCGTTGTCCCGATTGCGTCGTTGCCTGCGCACGTGAAGCTCGCGTTGCTCGCAGCCGAGGACGCGCGCTTCTACGAGCACAAGGGACTCAACTACCTGGGCATCGCCAGGGCGATGGTCGTGAATCTTCGATCGGGGCGCGCTCGCCAAGGCGGCTCGACCATCACGCAACAGGTCGTCAAAAATCTTCTCCTCGACTCTGAGCGCACGTTTCGTCGCAAGGTGCGTGAGGCGCTTCTCGCCAGGCGCCTCGAGCAAGAGCTTTCGAAGGACGAGATTCTCGAATTGTATCTGAACCATATCTATTTCGGACACGGTCGATATGGCATCGAAGAAGCCGCGCGCGATTACTTCGGCCGCTCAGCAAAGGAACTTTCGATCGCTGAAGCTGCGCTGCTCGCAGGCATCGTTGCCGGACCTGAGTCGTATTCTCCACGGCGCGATCTGAAGAAAGCACTATCGCGCCGCGCCTACGTCCTCGGTCAGATGCGCGAACAAGGCTTCATCAAAGGTCAGCAATCGTATGAAGATGCGATGAGTGAGCCGGTCAAGCTCGCGCCGGTACAAACAGCGGTCAACGAACTCGCGCCAGAGGCCGTCGAAATCGCTCGTCGCATACTCGCGACGCTCGAGCCCGAGCGCGCAAAGTTAGGCGGCTTTACGATTACGACGAGCATCGACCCCAAGATGCAGGCTGCAGCACGCAAAGCGCTCCGCGAGGGCCTCGTCGGGTACGACAAGAGGCATGCGCTCAACGGCGGCCTCAAGCTGCCCCCCGCGCCAAAGAAGGTCAAGGGCAAGGCGAAGGCGCAGGTCGAAACGCCGCGCCTTTTTTCGGGCACGCCTGACTTCGATCACCACAGGGTCCTGCTGGGTTCGGTCGTCGACGCTGACGACAACGCGGGCACCTTCGACGTGCGCATCGGTGCTGCTGTTGGAACCGTCAAGTTAACTGACTATGAGCGCTATAACCCTGGCAAGCTCACCGCAAGCAAGTTCGCGCCAACGGGTGCGACCGTTCGCGTAAGCATGCTCGCGCCGCTTCCCCAGTCAGCCGACAAGGTGCAAACGACCGCAAAGGTTCCGTTGCGTCTCGAGTCGGGCCCAGAAGGCGCGATGGTCGCGCTTGACGTGCGTACGCGCCAGGTGCTCGCGCTTGTCGGCAACTACGAGGCTGTGAGCGGTGGCCTCGATCGCGCCACGCAATCGCGCAGACAGCCCGGTTCGACGTTCAAGCCAATCGTCTACTCGTACGCGCTTCATGCCCGCAGGGTGACGCCGGCCACGCTGATCGACGTGTCTCCTGAGGCATTTGAGGGCAACTATCGCCCGACCAATTTCGAGGGCTGGCAGGGTACCGAGGCGATAAGGCTTCGCGACGCGATTGCCAATTCCGTCAACATTGTTGCCGTTCGCGTTCTGCGCGACGTGGGGCCCGCAAACGTCGTGCAATGGGCGCAATCGCTCGGCATCACGTCGACCCTCAAGCCGGACCTTTCGCTGGCACTCGGTAGCTATGAAGTCACGCCGATCGAGCTCGCGGGTGCGTATGCAACGTTCGCGGCCGGGGGCGTCTACGCAGAGTCGCGCGTCGTGACCAAGGTCGTCGGTCCGGATGGCAAAGAGGTCGCACTCCCGACCGCGTCGCCGGCTCGCAAGGTGCTCGACGAGGCCGAGGCCTACATCACGACAAGTTTGTTGACGAGTGTTGTTGAGTACGGAACTGGCGCGCGCGCCAGGGTGCTCGGCAGGCCCGTGGCGGGAAAGACCGGAACGAGCAATCAAGCGAAAGACACTTGGTTCGCAGGTTACTCACCCGAAATCACGGCCGTGGTGTGGGTCGGATACGACGACGGAAAACCGCTAGGCGGAGCGGAAATGGGTGGGTCCACCGCGCTCCCCATTTGGGTCAACTTCATGAGGGCAGCGCACGAGGGAAGACCGCGCAGTGAGTTCTCACGGCCCGCGGCGGGACTCACCGTTCTCAAGGTTGATCGCAAAACGGGACTCATCCCCTACGAAGGCGACACGGATACCTACGAAGAGGTGTTTCTCGTGGGCGCAGAGCCGATTGATATCGCGCCCGCACCTGTTGCTGACGGTGGTCTCGATGCAGGAGTTGTTGTCGATGGGGCCCCCACACTGCCCTTGGATGCAGGTGTGCCTCCGCAACCTGACGGGTCGCCGCCGTGAGCTGCGCGCGCGTTGCCCCCCTTGCATTGGTGTTTGCATTGGTGTTCGCGTGCGAGGGTGTCGCGCATGCCGCGACGTCGCTCGAATCGCTCTCGATTCAAATCGTGAATCAACTTGACGACAAGCTCCCGGCCGGTGCGCAGGTGGCGATCGGCAAGGTTGTGACGGACCAGCGGATCACGAACGAGAGCGCACTCACGACGCGCATAGCCGAGCATTTGGTTTCGCGCGTCAAGGGTGGGGCCATCGCCCGCGATGTTCACGATGCCGCAGCGGCTCGCGTTGCACGAAGGGCGACGGTGCTTCTCTCGCCGCAGCTTCTAAGGGGCACCGTAAGCCTCGCCGCGCAAGTTTTTGTTCCAAGGGCCAATGTGTGGACCCGTGCGAAGGACAAAGACAATCCGCTCGTTGCCCAGACCACCGCGTTCGCGCAGGCGGACGTTGAGCTGCGGCAATTCCTTGAGCCCATCTCACTCGAGCGGCTCAAATTGACTAGTTTTGGTTACGAACCTTTTGGCGATGGCGACCCTCCGCTAGCCATAGCGTGTGGCGACCTCAACGGGCGAGGCGCGCTGGCGGTCGTCTCCCGTCGCGAGGTGCGAATTGGCTACCTCGCGCAAGGTCAAGTCCGGTGGGACAAGAAAGTAAAGTGGATTGACATTGCACGACGTTCGCCGGTGCCGCTGCGTGAACCCGTCGTGACGGCACTCTTCAACGGAAAGCTCTGGGTAGGCTCCTCCGATCGCGGCGGCGCGGTGTTTGACGGCAAGGCTTGGCGGGCGATCGACGGACTTCCGGTGCTCGTGGACCCGCCGAGCGATTCTGTATGGTGCGCCCCGCCGCGGCCCACCGAAAACGCATTGTCAGGCGAATTGACCAACTGCCGCGGCATCCAAGCGCCTTTGGTTTTGCCGGCCCACGACGCGCAGGTCTGGCAAGTAGCGGGTCGTGTTCTTTTTCGTCGCGCGGGAGGCGAAGTCTCGATTCGCGACGCCGAAGGCGCAACTATCGAGCTCGAGGGCGCCGAGGCGGTAACCCTTGGGGATCTCGATCAGGACGGAAAACCTGAAGTGGTCTTGTCCACTGACGCACCTGCCCGTATGCGGGTGGCTGTGCTTGACGGTCAAAATACTATTCAGAAGTTACAGTTAGACTTGCCTCATTCGGTTCTCGCTCTCACGATGTGCCCGGCTGAAACCGAAGCGCGACCGAGCGTGCTTGTTCTCACCGCGAACGAGGTTCTTCGTGTCCGGTGAAGTCACGCGACGCGGGCTGCTCCTCGGCGGTAGTTCCGCGTTGGTCGGCTTGCGAGGTGACGCTGCGGCAGCGTGGGTACGGCGCAGCATCGAGGGTGGCCGTTTGTCGTTTCGCGTGCCCTGGCCTCTGTTGCGCATCGACCCACATGCGCTCGATGACATGGCGGCCGCGCTCTTCGGACCCGCACTGTTCGACAATCTGTATCGCGCGACGGCTTCAGGTTTCGAGCCCTCGCTCGCCGAGAAAGAGCCCGCGCCGCACGGCAACAAGTGGCGCGTGCAGCTTCGAGAGGGTGTCACTACTGCGGCGGGCAAGGCGATTGTCGCCCGCGATGTGGTGGCGTCCATCGAGCGCGCGCGATCGCGAGGAGCCTCGGGATGGCTGGCGAACCTAGGCAAGCCCCGCGTCACGGGTGAGCACGAGGTCGAGTTTGCAGCTACCCATGATCAAAATCTGATGACCGTGCTGGCGTCGCCGCTGGTTGCGATTGTCCCGCGCGATTTTCGCCCCGATATTCCAGATGGTACAGGTCCTTTCCGAGTTGCACTCGCGCGCGGAGAGGCGATGTTTCGGCGCAATCCAAACGCTGCCGAAGGGCCTGCGTTCCTCGACGAGATGAGGGTCAAGGGCAGTGCCGAAGTGGGTGAGTCGCTCCGCGCGTTCGAGTCTGGCAGAGACGATCTGGGTTGGTTGGGTACGGGTCTCTACGAAGCGCGCAACGGCGCAAAGTTGGTCGATGCCGGCAGTCTCGGGTGGGTGCTTCTCGCAACGGGCAGAGAAGCGGGCACTTGGGACGCCCCCGGAGCTGCGCAGGCGCTTGCGGACGCAATTTCATACACGTCGATCGCACATTTGAAGCTTGGCCCGGCGTGGCCCGAGGGTGGTGCCGAGCGTTGGCAAGGTCCGCCCTGCGAGTTACTCGTGATCGACGACTGCCCGTGGCTCATCGAAGTTGCCAAAACGCTCGCGGCGCTGGTGGGAACACCCGGCCATGAAGTGACCGCGAAGGTTCTTCCCTCGCAAGAGTTCGCCGCGCGCCGGAAAAGTAGGCGATTTGCGCTCGCGCTTGATGTTGCGAGGACATTGTCGACGAGGACGGCAACGATGTCGTTTGGCGCGTACGCCGCTCTCGCGGTTGCAAGCGATCCGTCAAGCGCCGGAACTTTATCCAAAAGGCCACCCCTCGGCGATCGTCCGGCGCGCGCGCACGGAAGGCAGTTTCGTGTCGGTGTTGTCGGTGAAGTTCGGGCCGAATTCGGGCGCGTGGGGCACATGCTCGTTGAATCTGACCCTTCGGGCGGCGTCGCTTGGGGCGCTGCCAAACTCGAGACCTCGGGACGCCAAACGCAAAGGACGGGACGCTAACCTATGCGCCTCGCGCCGCGTCTCCTCATCGCTTTCGGTGCGGTGGCGATTGCCTGCGTTGGCGGCCTTGGGTTCTCGCTGCGCGAAGATCGACGGGCGCGTGAGACGTCGCGGTTTGACGAAGAAGTGAAGAGCGCGTGCAGCCGTGTTGCCGGCGAAATTGCGCGCCAAGCCGAGCGCGACCAAAAGCTGGTGAAGGGGGCATGCCAGTCTGGTGCACTCGTGGATCGCACGCTGATTGCAATTGAATCAGGCGAGCTTTCTGAACGACGCGTTGGGCTTGCCGCCCTGGTGCCCGCAGAGCGCGAAGCGTTCGATCTCGACGAATTGATGCTCGTGACCGATCGCGGCGAAGTGCTCGGCGCCGATCCGCGCGCGCTGTTTTCAAAGTCACGCGAGGACGTGATGGCGCGGGTCTCTCACGAGAAGACCTCCTTTCAACTTGTGCCCAGGCCGGGTGCAATTGCCGTTGGCTGCACGCGCACGCAAGGGGGTCGCAGCGCGTCACTCCTGGGAGTGCGCCACGTAGAATCGCTCCTTGCCCGCGTTGCGCGAACCGTCAATGTAACCGCAAGTGTAGGCAATTCAGCGCCGTCGTCGCCCACGCAATCCACCGCGGTCTGTCATGTGACCGACGCGACCGGAAACAAGGTCAGCATTGCAGTCGCGACCTCGAAGGCTGCGCTCACTGAGCAGCTGCGTCGCCTCGATGAAACGGTGTTCGTTGCGGCGATGATCGCACTCGGCTTTGCGCTGGTCGTCGCCACTATTCTCGCTCGCAGCCTTGGCCGCCCTCTTGCGCTACTGGCGAATGAAGCGCGCAAGGTCGCGCTCGGAGAGGCGAAACCGATCGCCGCGCGTGGAAGCGGAGAGATTGCCGAGCTCGTCACTGCGTACAACCGCATGATTGACGATTTGCAGAGTGCCAAGCGACGGCTCGCGTTTGTCTCGCGTGTGGCCGCTTGGCGTGAGGTCGCAAAGCGCGTTGCGCACGAGGTCAAGAATCCGCTCGCGCCCATTCGCGCTGCCGTTGAAACGTTGCGTCGTCTTCGTGCGCGCCAAGACCCCGCGTTTGATGGATATTTCGACGAAGCTACCGCCACGGTGTTGCACGAGGTTCAGCGCATCTCGGCAATTGTAACTGAATTTAGTCAATTTGCGCGGCTTCCGAGGCCAAAGCTCGAACCGGTCGATATTGCCGAAGTGACCAAGCACGCGCTCATCCTCAACGAAGCCGCGGCGCCGAAGGCGAAGTTCGAGTTGCGCCTTCCACCGCAGCTGCCCCAGGTTTTGGCGGATCGCGACCAATTGATTCAGGTGCTGCTCAATCTGATCGCCAACGCGATCGACGCGCTGCAAACCAAGCCATCTCCCTACGTGCGGATTAGTGTTGAGCGGGTGGGTGCAGAGCGATTTCGTATCATCGTGAGTGATAACGGTGTCGGTATTCCCGATGGGGTGCGAAGCCGCCTTTTTGAGCCTCACGTCACGACCAAGCCGCACGGCACAGGCCTTGGACTCGCAATCGCACGTCGCATTGCGGTCGAGCATGGCGGCGATCTGTGGCTTGCCGAGACGAGTCCAAACGGCTCGACGTTTGTTCTCGAACTTCCGATTGAGCCGACGATTTCCAGTGAGGGGAACGATGAGGCGTGAGGGTGCAAGAGAGCGCCTCTTCGTGGTGCTGGTGGCGATCTTTGTCACTTGCCTCGTCCTTGGTGACGTGATCGGTGGCAAGGCGACGACGACATCGCTCGGTCCCGTGTCGGTGGGGATGCTGCCGTTCCCGGTTACGTTTCTGTTGACCGACATCGTCAATGATTTTTACGGTCGCCGGGGCGCGCAGTTTTTGACGCTTGTTGGGTTCGGGATGGCTGCGTTCGCCTGGCTTGTCCTCCAGGTAACGACGGCAATGCCGACCGACCCCGATTCGTACTTTCGCGGGCCTGAGTACGCGCGCATCTTTGGCGGGGGTGCTCAGCTATTTGTAGCTTCGATGGTGGCGTATATGGTCGGGCAATTTCTCGATATTTACGTCTTTCAGTTTTGGAAGTCGCTCACGCAGTCGAGACACCTTTGGTTGCGGGCGACGGGCTCTACGGTGATGAGTCAGCTTGTCGATACAGTCGCGATCAATGCGATTTTCTGGCGGTGGACTGCGCACAAAGACTGGCCCTGGATCTTTGCGAAGGTCATGCGTGAGTATGGAATCAAGCTATGCGTTGCGATTGCACTCACGCCGGTTATCTACGCGCTTCATGGAGTCCTCGTCCGATGGCTGAAGATCGCGCCGGCGCCCGCTGAATCGGCTAAACAATAGACATTGATCGCTCTCAGGTTGCACAAATGAAAACCGCCAAAGGTAAAGCGACTTCAAGGGTGGCGAACCGCCGAGCAAGTCCCGACGTGGTCGAAAAGCGGCGTGTCGCAAGACTCTTCAATGACGTGCTTGCAGCCAAGCGCGCTCCACTCGACGGCCGCACCGAAAAGCGTCGCCAACGTCTCCTCGCCGAGCTCGAGTCCGGCAAACACGGCAGCAAGATACTCAAGCCCATTGACGTGTTGTCACATGTCAACGAACTGCTCGAACTCGGCGAAACACTTGTGTCGCTGCGAAAAAGGGTCAAAGCGAGGCGCTACCTCGCGCCGAGCCCTGAGCTCTCAGGCGTCCTCGGTCGATTGCATAAGGCGTATCGTTTCCGGCTCGAGGCCTATCGCTATCTGGGGGCGAGTGACGCCCTCCTCCAAGAGGCGGGTATCGTGAGCGCGCCCAAGCGCGGGCGAAAGTGAACGCGACGGTGTCGCCTCAGCGCGCCCTCCTGGTTGCACTAGGCGTGAGCGCTGCGGGGGTCAGCCTGGCAGGTGAGGGTGTGGTCGCCAGCGTGGGCGAGACACCGATCGGCGCGGTCGTGGTGCTCGAAAAAATGAAGCTGATGCTTGCGCTTGAGCGTGCACGCTATGGCCGCGGTAACGTGGAATCGGTTCGTGGGTACATTCACCAGGTGCTGGTGCGAGATGCGCTCCTTGCCAACGAAGCTTCGGCGCTCAAGGTGGGGACTGAACCACTGACGCGTTTTCGCATTGAGCGCGCGATGTCCCGCGCCGTCTTAAGGCAGGTCGAACGCGAGGTCGGGCAACCTTCACAGGTGAGCGTCGAGGACGTTCGCACCTATTATATAGCGCACAAAGATCAATTTGAGTCGCCCGAGAAAATAGGGGTGTTTCGCATTTTGCTTCCGACGAAGGCTGCTGCCAGCGATGCCATTTCTCGGTTGAAAAAGAGGCTCACCGTCGACGCGTTCACGAAGGTCGCGCGCGAGGAGAGCCTTGACAAGGCGACATACCTACGCGCCGGAAGCCTCGGTTTCGTGACGCCCGATGGCGCATCGAACTTCGTGCACGTGCGCGCGCACAAGGCGGTGATCGATGCTGCACGTGAAGTGAAAGACGGCGAACTTGTCCCGACGCCCATCGCCGAGGCCGAGCACTTTGCGGTCGTCTGGCGACGAGGCACAGTGCCCGCGACACGGGTCTCGATTGAAGGTGCGAGCGAGCAGATTCGCCAGACTCTGTGGCGGCAGCGCTTCGAGTTACAAAGCAAAGCGCGCATTGAGTCGCTGCGCGCGACGAACGTCAAGAGAGTGAACGACGGGCTCGTTGCCGAAATGGATCCGCCGAAGGTCGAGCCACCGATGGTCGTTCGCGCCCCACCGACGGTTTCAGAAGAGTAGCTCATCGACGGTGCAGTGCGCGCGCACGCGTGGCGCCACGCCTTCCACCAAAGGTGCTCGCCACGATAATTGCAACTATCGAAGTTACGAGTGTGGCGTAGAGGGCCCACCCCCAGGTGAACTTGAGCGGAAGCTCGAGTCCCATCGGTAAGCGTTGCGGTCGTGGCGGATTCGCGAAGAGCGCGATCGCGGTTACGCCCGGAATGGCCGCGAGAAACGCAACGGCGACGCGCCCCGTCTGCATGTGGTGCACCGTCCGCCGGCTGAGCGTAAAGGGGATGAGCAAGAACCACGCGACCCCGCATGCCCAAGGCCAGCCGAGCCGGCTCGCGACGCCTGCTCCTGTGAGGACGAGATCGTCGGGGAGCGTTCGATGAACCCACGCCAAGAGAAAAAACGTGAGGCCGATAGCCGCAAGCAACACGAGCGGCCCGCGTCCGTTCCCTATGAAATGAAAAGGCAATTTTTCCATTTCTGGCGCAGTGATCGCGGCGCCTTCGGTCACAGCGTCGTGGGAGAGCGGGAGCTTCGCGAGCGACTCGAGCTTCATGCCGCAGACCGGACATGACGCGTGTTCATTCGGCTTGAAGAGTTCGCGGCAGAAGGGGCAGGCGACGAGGCCCATGTCCCCGAGCGTACTCGCGATGTCCACCCTCGATCGAGCTCTTCGTCGGTCCGACGCTCTCGGAGCGAGGTACAATGCGCCTCATGGCAAAGCAGACGTTGCTCGAGCGGGAACGGTTGGATGGGTGGCTGCTCTCTCACGCGGGCTGGGCTCGCGATGGTGAAGCTGCAATCTCGCGGCGGTTCGCATTCCCCGACTTCTCGTCGGCGCTTGCGTTTGCCGTGCGTGTTGGGCTGGCGGCAGAAAGACACGATCATCATCCTGACGTCACCATCGGTTGGGGATACGCGCGCGTGGTCTGGTCAACCCACGACGCCGGTGGCGTCACCGAGCTCGATCTCACGCTCGCAGATATTTGTAACAACGTAGGACAATAATGAGCAAGCGCGAGCTCCAGCACGAGGTGGCACTCGAATCGGCGCGTGCGTCGCTTCGGGAGAGATTGCGTTTGATCGTCGGTGAGCTCGAGATACCTCGGCTTGAAGAGGCGCTCACACACCCGAGCTACTCAAACGAGGCACGTGTTCGCGACAACCAGCGCCTCGAATTTTTGGGCGACGCCGTTCTCGAGCTTTGCGTGAGTGAGTTGCTGGTCGCCGAGTATCCTGACGCCGACGAGGGGATGCTGACCCGCATGCGGGCGGCGCTCGTCAATGGGCATGCGCTCGCCGAGTGGGCACGCTCAGAAAAACTTGGCGACTGTCTTGCGGTCGGAAAGGGGGCTTTGTCGGGTCGCGATCGCGAACAGACCAATGTGCTCTCT
>CAMBEV010000063.1 GCA_945865595.1 Nannocystis exedens
CCGGCTCGCGGAGCCCGCGCTCGGGAAATCGCACCGCGAACACGGCACCGAACACCGCGCATCAAGCGTCAAAGAGGGCATCCTGCTTCACTCGCTTCTTGAGCAACTGCCGCTTGAGTTCTTGGGATCAGAGGACGCTGCGCGCGTGGCTCTCGCAAGCACTGCCCTTCGCCTCGCTCCATCGCTCGACGAGAGTGAACGCGAACGTGCGGTGGCCGGCGCCGTGCGCTTTGCAACCTCTGCGTACGCAGGCACCATTCAAGAGCGCGCCGTATGGTTCGAGCGCGAGTGGCCGTTTGTCTTGTCGTCGCCGAGTGGTGCCCTCATCCGGGGAACGCTCGATTGGCTCGTCGAGCTCAAAGATGGGAGCTTCGAGATCATCGACTACAAAAGCGCCGAGACGCCCGAAATCGATCGCTACGCGTTTCAAATCGCGGTTTACCGCGCGGCCGTTGCCCATCAATTTCAAAGACCCGTGCGCGCCGGCCTCATGTTTCTCGGCGCAGAACACCCAGAACCCAAATGGGTCAGTGACGCCGTCGACTTTGCCACACCGCTTGGTCGCCTCGTCACGTGCCGACGCAAGGGTGAGTTTCCACTGTCGCCGCCGGCCCACTGTCGCGCCATCGGCTGTGGGGACTTGAGCTTCTGTCATTCAGAAGAAAGCCAGTCGCGGTTCGATTCGCTGACTGAATAGTAACCACAAACGGACACAATCACGTGATCGGCAAACGTGAGCCCTATGACATGCGATGCGTGGGCCACCTGGCGCGTAAAGCGCTCGTCTTCTTCGCTTGGCGTCGTGTCGCCGGAAGGATGATTGTGGACGAGAATGAAACTCGGACCACCGGCTGCAAGTGCCGCGCGCAACACCTCCGTAGGCGCGATGCTCATGCTGGCGAGACCACCCCGCGCAACCAGTTGCGATGAGCGCAATAGGGAACCCCGCGTGAGCGATAGGAGCCACAGCTCCTCATGCGGAAGATGCGCCAAACGAAGCGACGCCCACTCCGCAACCTGATAGCTCTGCGCAATGACCGTGCCCGCCCGCGCAAGCGCGTGAGCCGTGCCACGCCGTTCAAGTTCGAGCCACGAGCAAAGGCGATCAGCGCCATGTTTTCCTAGGTGTCGTTGCACCTGCAGAAGCTCGAGACAAGCGATGCGATCGACGCCACCGGCGCACTCGAGCAGCCCGCGTGCAGCGCCTGTTGTGATGCGTGGACCAAGCGCGCGGGCAAGGAGTGCTTCGTCGCTGTCGGCGAGAGTTCGGGCGAGCATAGGCGACGCTGTTTCAAGCGCTATGCCACCGCGATTGGCCGATTTTGCGCGGCATTGAGAACGGGGATCACTGAGACGGACGGCGCGGCGGTGTCCGGTGCCACGTTCCGGGTGACCAACGCGAGGCCATCACATGGTCAAGTTAGCCACTTACGTGCGGCGCTTAGGCGTCGTCTTGTTTTTCGGCAGTGTCGATACAAACAGGACGCCCAGAGAGACCCACCTGCCGAGAGCCACCGCCGTCCGAATACCCTCTGGCGCGACGTAGACCATCCCTTTGAGGGCACGTCCCGTGAAGTCCATCGGTCTCGCGTGGGGCTGCGCGAGCGCCTCCTCGTACTGCTCGGGTCCGACCCGCACCATGAAGTCCGTCTTCGTCAGACCGCAACACATTGAACCGGCAACCATGAAGCAGAGCCCACCAAACATCTTCTTCTCGACAACATCATCGCGCGCAGCAAGTACGCCTCGAATCCTCTCCGCAAGACGCTCGTCGTAGCTCACTCGACCCCTCGCATTTACTTAACTTGGCAAATGCCCACAGCCGGATCAAGAAACAGCGGCTTGCTCGAGCGACACTCTTCGCCCGCAGAGCACGCCTTTGCATCCGAACACAATTGGTAACACTTGCGACTACCTAATATGCCGAGGCATACATTCCCGGCGACGCAGTGGTCTTGCTCGCAGAGCTGATCTTTCTTTGCCTTGCCGATTTCAACGCAGCTCGTAGCGCCCGTCGAAGCGATGACCGCACACGTCTCGTTCTCGAGACACGAGCTCGATGAGTCGGCTTCGAGCAGCTTGCACGGCCTCACCGGAACGCAAACCGGAATCACAACGCCTCGCGCGTCGTTCTTCGACTGCACGTCGCAAAATTCCTTGTCGGAGTTGCACTGTCCGTCGCAGCAATATTGGCGACACTGCCCCGCCGCGATGCAATCGGTACCCGGCGCACAGTCAACGCTCACCTTGCATGCGCTGCCTTCGGGAAGCGCGCCCGCGGTCGCGCACGCCGGGCCAGCAGCGGTCAGTGTGCACGACCGCACTTCAGCATCGCTGGCGCACGAGGCGGGGTTTCCCGGATCGCAGACTCCCTTTGGGCACAAGGATGCCATAGCCGCATCGGGCGCATTCGCACCATCAGCGCCCGATGTCACGGAAACCGCCCCTGCGTCGCGAAGGTCGTTCAGTGGTGCGTTTGCGCCCGCATCGTGGACTTCGACGGTAAGTCCGAGATCGCACGCTGCGACAATCGCGACAGCCAGCACCGCAAATAGTGCAATGTTGGCACTGCGCAACAAGCGCAATCGCCTCATTTTGCTGCATTCTGACTGCCGATTCATCGAGACGTCATCTATCCTTCACAACCCGTGCCGAAGCGTGAGTCGCGCCCTCACGGCGCCTCAACATCGGCGATCGCAACGTTACCGAGCGCGTCGACTGCACGAATAGCGATCACGTGAGAGCCCGCCGCGAGCCCGCGCAAATCGCCCTCGAAGCCCTCCGTGTCACTGTCAAAAATGCCATCGGTGGCGCGGACCGGGCGCCATTCGAGGCGGCCATCAATGCTGAAATCAACCCTGACCACAGATGACGTCACGTCATGAATACTGCCACTCACCTTTCCGCCAGCCTTGCCGCTCGTAAAGCGCAGGCCGCTGATCGAGGGAGGGGTGTTGTCGATCGCGAAAGTCTGCGAGTCGAGCATATGCGATTGGGCGAACTCTTGCGGATTGGCTAACTCGTCACTGACCTCGATGCGAATGCGGTAGCGCCCCTCGGGAATGCCAAGGGTGTCCCACTCTTGCTCAGTCTTGGTGACCCACTCGTCCGCACGCAGCACCGGTCGCCACACCTTGTGCCCCTCGCGCCTGAACGAGAGGCGATAGCGGAGGGTGTCTTGATCAGGGTTGTCGCTCCTCCATGCAATGCGGAGGGCGCTGTCATGCTTCGCGGACTCACCACCACTCGAGATGAGCCCCTCTTTGGTCGGAACGATCGAGCCGGCCTTCGGTGAGACCGTCACCTCAGTCAGAACGGCGCGTAGGTTCTCGGTCTGAAACGAAACTGCAAGATTGCTCAGTTCAACGCGCGCATCTCGAAAGCGCACGCGCAGCTGGACGTAGCGTCCGATCGGACTGCCCATTTTGCCGTCGCGAGCGACCGGACCCCAATCACTCCACTGCTTGTCAACCGTCTGCGTGTTGCCCGTGCGTGTCGAGACCTCGAGGGTCCCCGCGCTGTTCCACGTCACTCGACCGAACTTGGCGTTGAGGCCACAGTCAAGCGGCTTACTCGTCCAGGTCGCTTCCGCAGCCTTTGCAAGCCCCCGATGAACGACCGCAGTGTCGCTCGACACAAGCCAAGGCTCCGCACCGTCGAATCCAAGCGCGGCGACCTGCCGCTCGTCAGTATCGGCGACGAGCGAGACCACGTGGGCATCATCAACTTTGTAGACACGGCCTTCTGACCCAGTACCCACGTAAGGAAGGCCCGACGCATCAAGTGCGAGCGATGAATAATGAAACTCGTCGTGTTTCATTAGACGCTCAGGCCTACCTTCGACATCAAAGCGATAGAGGCTTCCCTTGCCCGCTCGCTTTACCGCCGGAGGGCTTGCCTTACCGGAAAGCAACACTGGCGCCTTCGGCACAGACGCGCCGTCGGTGTACTCGTTCACCACCGCAAAGGTCTCGCCCTTTGCGGAGATCGCCACCGCGCGAACATCGTCACCCGGAAAGTCATAAATCACTCGCGCTCTGCCCGACCCCTGCACCCGATAGAGGATGGCCTTGCCACTCGAGCCCACGACCACTTCCCCATTGAGCGCGACCGCGAGCGAAATCAGGTGTGGCTCTTCGCTGTCGAAGTAGATCGAGGCGTCGCCTTTGTTACTGACAAAGTACAATTTACCGTCGGGCCCGGTTGCGGCGTAGATGCCCTTGCCTGCAGGGTCGGCCGCAAGCGCCCAGATGTGGGCAGCATCGGGCAGTGTGGCAAATACACTGAGAGCAGAACCCTTCAACTCAAAGATCTTCCCGTTTGGAATCGTCGCAACGAAAGTTCGCCCGCCCTTGTCCTGCACGATCGCGCTCACGCCGAGCTCTTTCGTGTCGAGCGACCCGGTCACGCGGTCACCTTTGACTCGGTACAACTTTCCATCCGTTGCGCTTCCGATCAGAACTTCGCCGCCGACCTTCGCAGCCGTAAATACTGTTGACGTTCCGTCGACAGTCAGCTTCGACAGCGACCACCCTGCCCGCAACACGCCATCGGATGACACACTTGCTCCCTTGATCTCGTCGCCCGCAAGCTTCTCGAGCGAATCGAGAACGATGGTCCGGCTCCCCACGGCGTGGGCCGGTGGCGGGAGCACAGAAAACGTTGCGAAGGCAGCGACCAAAACAATGCGACCCAATCTCACTTGTACCTATCCTTGTTACATTTCAGCGTTGTGCTTGCCACATGACGTCGCGCTCACCAACGTACGACGACGCTCGATGGAGTGACGACAACGTCACATCGCTCTGCGGCGACCTTGATGTCGACCGATTCGCTACCGTGTTCGGCCGTTGTCACGAGCCGTGCCCGCGGCACGAGGACCTCAGCGCGCAACCCGCGCGCCACTTCCGGCGGACACGATACGCGCACGTCCACCCCTGCGGGATGCACCCTCGCGTTGGTGTGACCGACGACCACCACCGGTAGTCGAGCGAAGACGCGCTCGGTCAGTTCGCGAGCAACCTCCACGGTCGCAATGACCCGGGCTGGCTCAGCGCTAACGAGCTTCCCGAGGCGTTCGAGTGTGAGTTGGCGCACGTGGCGTCCCTCGCCGAGACCCGCGACGTCAATCGCCTCCGCGCGGGCAACCTGCAAGTTGACCACCTCGCTTTTCGGACCCTTCACTCTTACCAACGCCGGGTCTGTAATAGGGACGCCCCGAAGCTTGAACCCTTGCGCGAGCGCCCCGACAACACTGACCTGCACAGGCACTTCGCGCACAAGGCGATCTTCCCATACGAGATCGACGCTCGCGGGTTCGACTTGCTGCACCTTGATGCCCGGCGGAACGTGTAATGCGGAACTGTCAAAAGTGAGGCGGGTCTGCTGCCCGGCTCGCAAATCGAGTTGGAAGCTCCCAAGATCTTCCGCGCGAATCTCATCTACCGACGTGCGCGAGCCGCGAAGCGTCACTCGCGCTTGGGCTGGCACCGGCGACGTGAGAACGCGCCCTGCGCTATCGGGCGGGGTTTCGACGGTGACGTTCACCAGCACCGTGCGCTGCACATCCTGTGAAGTGTGGACGAGCGAGTAAAGCGCGATGGCGCCCCCAAACGAAAGCCCCCTGAGCGCCCAATTGTTACTCCGTGAGCTACGAATTCTCGCCCCAAGATTCATGGTTTACTCCACATCTTCGGGCCCCTTCGGTGGACGAGGAATGAGGCTCTCGGCGGGCCTTGCCGGCGCCATCGGCCTTGCCACCTTGGCTCCCGGAGCAAGCTTTGACGGCGGCATGGTTTTCCGCTCGCGCATTTCGCGATCGGCAACAGGCGCTGGCACAGTCGAGGTCCGCGACGCGCGCAACTGTCCCGGCGTCTGCACCGGGCCCTTACGCGCCGCAGGCGCCCGCGGTAACTCGCCGAAGAGTTCGAGGAGTGCCTGCTTGAGCGACGCACCATCAAGATTGGTGACGATATTCCCATTGAAGCAAAGGCTCATCGTCCCCCGCTCTTCGGATACAACAACGACTACGGCATCGGTTTCTTCCGTGATTCCAACGGCGGCCCGGTGACGTGAGCCGAGAGCATTGTCAAGCGGCCGGGTAGGCATCGGAAAAAAAACGCCTGCCCTTGCGACCCGCAAATTGCGAATGATCACGGCTCCATCGTGAAGTTTGTTGACGCTCTCTGGAATGAAGAGCGTGACGAGCATGTCTCGATTCACGTTTGCGTTGAGCTCGATTCCATGATCGACCACAAACTCGTCGAGACTCGCCCCTTGTTCAAAGCAGATGAGTGCACCCATGCGATGGCGTGCGAGTTCGGTCGCCGCCGCGACCACTTCGTCAACAACCTTTGTCTCTTGCTGGCGCGCAAGCTTCAGAAAAAACGCGTTGGCACCGACACGCATGAGCCCGCGCCTTATGTCGTTCTGGAATACGACGACAACAATCAAGATAGTTGACGAGATCAGCGAAGAGAGCACGGTGAATAGCGTCGCGAGGCCGACCCAACGCGCGATTAGGTAAACCAGAAATACAACGCCTAGGCCGGTGCCCACTTGCAGCGCGCGCGTCCCTCGCACGACGAGCAGCGCGCGATAAATAATCACGGTCACGATCAGAATATCGGCGACGTCCGTCGCAATTTCGAGCCACGATCGCCTCGCGAAGAGGTGGAGGATTCCGTCAAGCATCGGAACCTCCCGAAAGCCTGTCCATCCCCGCGGCTAGCGCCTTCTCAAGTGAGAGCGCCTGACGCGTCGCCCGCACGTCATGCACACGCACCATGCTTGCCCCCGCACGGGCCGCCCAAAGCGCGGCGGCGACAGAGGCTCCGACCCGCTGCGTCGCGCACGCCTCACGATCGGCGTCGCGATCGAAAAGGACGAGAAACGACTTGCGGCTCGCTCCGATCACGATCGGACGCTCAAGTATTTTGACCAGTGAGGCCGTTCCCCTGAGCAGCTCGAAGCTCTGATGCGCATTCTTTGCGAACCCATAGCCAGGGTCGAACGCAATCGCTTCGGGCCGCACCCCAAACGCCTCGGCGCGCGCCGCTGCGCCTCGTAGCTCGGAAGCCACTTCGTCAAGAACGTGAACATACCCGCCCTCGGGGTACGCACTGAACCCTGCCATGCGGGTCTGCGAGCCTCGCGAGTGCATCAAAATGAGCGCGGCGTCGTGCTTGGCAACCACGCGCGCGAGAGCCTCGTCCGCAAGACACGAAACATCATTGACCGCGCATGCACCTGCTGAAAGGCATGCGTCGGCCACCTCGGCAGAAGCCGTATCGATCGAAACGGAACCCCTCCGCGCCGCAACTCGAACCACCTCAACTACGCGAGCGATCTGCTCCAGCGCGGGAACGCTCACCGCACCGGGCCGTGTCGACTCGGCGCCGATATCAACCACGTTCGCCCCCTCGTCGAAGAGCGCTTGAACACGCGCACACGCGTCCTCAAAGCGGAAGCTCTGGCCACCATCGCTGAAAGAATCGGGGGTCACGTTGCAGACCCCAAGCAATGCGCTGCCATACGCGGCACGACCGCGGGCCATTGCCTCAAAGAACTGGGTCCATTTCCCTTCCAACAGTGCCCCTTAGAATGCGAGTAGTAGGTTGCGTTGTAGTATGCCTTGGCGCGGTCTTATTGAGCACCGCAATCCTCCCCAACCATGAATGAACCGTCGTTCGCCAAGGCGCTGTTCTACGGGGCGCTCCCAGAGCCCTCGATATTCCCCTTCGACCCGCCGGTTTCGCCGGAGACGTTGGTTCCCGCGCTCGAGAGCTGGCGAAGATTTTTCGACAAGCAATCGCTCGAGAACGAGTCGTGGCTACGTGATCGCGAGTTGTGGTTAGCGATGGGCCGACTTGGCGTGCTTGGGATGGGCACGCCGTGCGCGTTGGGCGGCAGTGGATGGACCGTGTCGTCTCAAGCCCGCGCGTTTCAAGAGCTGATGAGCCTCGATGCATCGCTTGCTTACGCTGTGCTTTCGCACGTGGCGCTCGCATCGTACACGCTCGCGACGTTTGGCCAGCGCGGCACGGCTGATCCCATCATTCGTGACCTTGCGACTGGCGCGTCAATCGGAGCCTTTGCACTCGCGGAGCCGGGCGCGGGCAGCGACGCGGCGCAACTGCAGACGCGCGCAGACCTTCGCGGGGACGGTCGCTACGTGATCACGGGGACCAAGGGATGGGTAGCGAATGCGCCGATGGCCGACACCGTGGCCTTGTTCGCGCGAACCTCACCCGCCGACGATGGGCACAAGCCACGAATCACCGCATTCGTCGTCAATCGTATTGACGGATTTTCAACAACCGAGACCCCACCAAAGCTTGGCGTCCAGGCGCTCCCGACCGGGTTCATTCACCTCTCCCAAGTTGCGGTTGAACGAAGTGCGCGCCTCGGCGAAGAAGGACGCGGCTTTCGGGTGGCGATGGAGGTCCTCACGCGGGCACGCCTCTCCTTCGCGGGCGGCTGCGTGGGTCTGTGCAAACGAGTGGTTCGCGCAACCATCGAGCGCGCCAACTCACGACGTGCGTTTGCACGGGCCATCGGCGATTTTGGTCTTATCAAAGACAAAGTGGCGACGATGCTCGCAAACACGTTTGCACTCGAAAGCATGGTCTATACAACGACACAGGCGATCGATCGCGGCGACGCTGACTTCTCCGTCGAGAGTGCGATCTGCAAGGTGTTCGCCTCCGAAACGACCTGGCAAATTGCACACGAAGCGATGAACATTGCGGCCAGCGCCGGTTTTTCCGCCGAAGGACCGTTCGAAAAGGCACTTCGCGATGCGCGCTTTGGACTCCTCTTCCAGGGCACGAACGAGACGCTCCGGTGCTTCATCGCGCTATCGGGCATGCAAGGCCCCGGTCGCGAGATCGAAGAAGTCTCGCGCGCGATGCGAGAACCCATCAAGGGCTTCGGCCTCCTCGGCGACTTCGCCTGGCGAAAGGCTCGCAGTGCGCTCGGGCGCGAGCGGCTCACGCATCATCATCCACTACTCAGCCGCGAGGCGGCCGTTCTCGATGAACATGCCCAGTGCCTCGCGCGAAACGTCGAGAAGGTGCTGCGTCGTCACGGCCACCAAATTGCCGAGATGCAGTTTAGCCAGAAGCGCATCGCAGACGTTGCGATCGATCTCTACGCGATCGCCTGCGCAGTCTCGCGGACAACCGCGGTCCTGAATGCCAGGGGTGAAAACGGCGCCCGCCGTGCGATCGACTTCACCCAGGTTTTCGTTAACGCCGCCGAACAGCGACTGGCGCACAATGAAACGGGGTTCGATCACAATGATGACGAACTGCGCAAAGCGATTGGCGCGCGCGCTTATGCCGACGGGAGCTATCCTCTCGACATACTCTGAGGTGCGCTCGCCAGCCGCTCGCGACCCCGCTGCGTCCAGGCAAAGAGAGCGCCGCTCTCATCCTGCTCGAGCTCAGGCGCGTGCGCGAGCGGAGCGAACACGCCGTCGGCCGTTACAAATCCGAGCGCAAAGCGAATGACCGTTTGAGCATCGGCGATGACTTCGCGCGTCCCCGCGACCTCAACCATCAGAAGGTCTCGCCGGGTCTCAGGGCCCGTCCATCGCGCGTGAATGGTAACCATTTCCAGTGCCGCCTTCGCTTCTGACGGGACCCGTGCGCCAGCTGACCAACGGACCGATATCCGATCGTCAAGCGTCCTGACAGCCTCGCAGAAAGGCCGTCCTTTGCGATCGGGCAGCATGGCCTCACCTTCCACAGGGCCAGCCGCGATAAGCTCCTCGATTGATTCAGGCTTGAGCCTCGGCTCGGGCGCCTGCACTTCACCGGATGAGAGGCGCTCGTAGAGCAAACGGGCCTGCTTGTCGTCGGGCTCGCGCACGAGCAGCGAGCGCAGCGTTTCGAGCGCGCGTTCGCGATGCCCCTGGGCCAAGTAGATCTCAGCCAGCGTTACGGTGGGAAGTGCGCTCGCCGGCCGATAGCCGGCACGTGGCTCAGCGCGTGCCTCGGTGCGTGGCCGGAGCTCAACGCGACGCGCGCGCGCATCTGGCACGTTGAGACCGCGTTCAACCAACCGCACCAGCAAATCCTTTGCAACCCCGAGGAACGTCCGTGGCTCTTCCCGATTCATCACGCCCAGCAGCCTAACTTGCGACCTGCGGGCTGCATCTGAAATCGGCCCTACCCGCGCAACCTTGTGCGAGCCGCTACGACGTCGCACCCTATCTGCGCCACAAGCTCATCGACAGAGGCGAACCGCTGCTCATCGCGAAGGCGGGCGATCAGTTGCAGGCGAAGCGTCGCTCCGTAGAGGTCACCGCTGTAGTCAAGAATGTGAACTTCTATCGACAGCCTGCGTTCCCCAGCCACCGTCGGTCGATAGCCGATGTTGAGCACGCCATCGCCCGCCCCCTCGACGGCCACCGCGTAGACGCCTCCCTTTGGAAGCATCTGGGGTATGTCGCTCAGATTCGCGGTTGGGAAACCAAGTTTACGGCCGAGCTGCTCACCCTCAATCACGCGGCCCGACAGCAGGTGCGGACGACCGAGTACTCTCGCCGCCGCTTGCACGTCCCCTGCTTCGAGTGCGAGGCGTGCACGCGTGCTCGAAAACGCACCTTCGCCATCGGCCGCGAGCGAATGCACGTGCACCGAGAACCCTCGGTCTGCCCCCAGGGCCACAAGCTGTGTCACGTCACCGGCGCGTTGAGCTCCGAAGTGAAAGTTGTCTCCCACCATGATCGCGCGAGCCCCCAGAGGCGCAAGCAGCTGATCCACGAATGCCTCTGGCGATAGCGCCGCAAATGCCGCGTCAAAGCGCTGCACAAACACATCGCGAGCACCCGCCTCACCGAGCCATCGGGCCTTGTCTTGGACGGTCGAGAGAAGCGGCGGTGCGCCTCGCCCAACCACCGCGGCAGGATGCGGGTCGAACGTGAGCACGGCAGGGTTCAGGCCCTTGCCGAGTGCGAGCTGCGCAAGCTCTTTCACCACGTGCTGGTGCCCCAAATGGACACCATCAAAGTTACCAATCGTAATGGCGGTATTACCATCGAACGGCGCCTGTGGACGCGCGTCGAGCCCCTCGAGGCGGAACACCTGAACTTCACTCATTCCCTCCACATCACTGACTCCCCTCACTGACTCCAAAGCGTTCCCGCGTCGAAACGACCCTGTTCGTCGGCGTTGAGACATGTCGCGCGATAGCGGTCTGCGGCAGTGGCGTAAGGGCTGCCCGCACCGTCGCTCTGCTTCGCGAGGGCCTCTTTTCGCGCTGCGCAGTAGCTAGCGTCCGCGGCGGGTGCGATCTCAAAAAATGTACCCTGCGACGCCAGCTTTGGTCGCTGGCCGCAAGTTTTTCCGTCTCCGCCAAGGGCTTCACCGGCGAGGCAGATGCCCGACTCATTCGGTAGCGTCCACGCCTGGCCGGTCAGCGGATAGATGAGGTTCACTGAGAAGCTCCCCGGCGGAAGGCACGCGTACAGGACACGAACGCCATCGCGCACGCGGCCCAGCTGCACCGCGACATCGTCAATGGTCTTGTCGAATTCACCGACTATCGGCTGACCGACTTGATCGGTCTCGTAAGGCGTGACAACCGTCGTTGGCCCGCGCGGATCGGCCGCGTCTGGAATGCAGATGATGGTCGGTCGAATGACCGCCGTGATCGATGAACGCGGCTCTGGCGTGGCGACGTTACGGCCGATCAGAGAGGTGAGCCTCCCGTCGAGTGTCGGGTCGATGTTGTAAGCGGTCACCGCCGAGGCGATCAAGCGGGGCTTGTCTTGCGTCGTGCGGCGATACACGTCGCGCACATCAAGCTTGGCGAAGCTAATCAGCGGCCAAAGCGCGCGCGCAAGTGAACTTCCGATGATGGTGTCCTTTGCATCGATAACGCCATCGCGATTGGAATCGTAAGACTGCGTGAGCAGAACGCCAGGCTTGTTGAGCGACAGTGAAAATGGCTTCGCCTCTGCCGACGCCTTTTCGTCGGTCTTAACACCGGCAGTGATCCTCATCGAGTAGGTAAACTCCTGCACCACAAGAGGGCTTGCGTTGGCTACGTGAAAATCGGCTGCAAGCGACACCTTGCCCGGATTCTCGACCGGTGCAGGTTTCGCCCCGTCCGGCGTCGCGGTTGGAGGCTGCACCTGGGCGACGTGGAAAAATGGCCGCTGGGTGGGAAGCGGCAATGCAAGCGCAACGCTCACGTTCTCGAGCACTTGGCCTTCGGGCTTGACGCAGTAACGCGTGCCATCAGGCAGCGTCCACGTCGCGCAGCGCTTTTTGAGCTCGGCGTCAGCATCGACGTCGGCCTGCGTCGGCTCGCCAATCGTCAACTGTGAATAGACAGGTTTTGCGCCAGCGAGGGCTGCGGTTGCATTGGAAATCGCACCGCCCGCTACGTCGCCGAGTGTCGGCAAGTTGGAGAAACGAAAGCTTGGGTGAAAGTCTCCGTCGTAGTCATAGAACGCGCGCAACTGGTAAACGCTCGGGTCGACTGGCCCGAGCTCAAACGCGCTGCTCACCGTGACATTCGGAACGCCCGCGGGAGGACAGTACTTGGCCCCCGTTGGATCGAAGTAGATCGTGCTCAACAGATCATGAAACAACACCTCACCCTGCACGACCCCGAGTCGCGACGAACGGGTGCCTAGACCGTCAGGCGGCGGCAAAAGCCGCGTATCGAACAAGAGCAAGTTCGCGTTGCCGACGATGTGTCCCGACTCGGTGCACGGCATCGGTCCGGAATAGAGCACCATCCCTTTTACGACGCCCGCGGGCGCAATCACGTAGAGCGAAGGCGGCTCCACACACGCAGCGAGCGCCGCCATCGCTAGCACCGACCCTACGAGGAGTTTTCGAATCATCTGTCGCACCTGTCGCACCTGTCGCACCCCTTAAAACGTGTATTGCATGAAGGCCATGAATCGCCGACCGACATAATTGGTAAACGGATGCTCTTGATGCACGTTATTGAGAATATTAAAACCGGTAAGGCTCGCCTCGACCTTGTTCCCTGGAAAGCGATAGCCAAGGCGCGCGTTCAACATCGCGTACCCAGGCAAAGGGAGCGGAACGTTGACGATGGCGTTGACCTTCGGGTCGAAGTCACGTTCGACCCAATTTTGAGCCGAGACGTAGTGAAAAACAAGCTCACCATCAACGCCAA
>CAMBEV010000064.1 GCA_945865595.1 Nannocystis exedens
CTGCCGACGATCGAGTCGTTAAACAGGAGGCCGGTTTGCCCCATGATCGAGCCGCCGATGCGGTACTTGCCGTCCTTTAGAGGAATGAACGCGCCGATGGCCCAACGCCACTCGGTTCCGACACCGAGCCCGTCGTTGTTCGTGGGTTGATTGATCGCGGTGCGCGGCCTGAAGTGCACGCCCGTGTTGCCGACGAGGATGAGGTTCTTCATCGGCGCGTACTCGCCGGTGACCATGGGTAGTACAGAAGCTGAACCATTGCCGCCGAAGCTGCCTGTCGAGCCAACGGGGAAGAAGACGCTGCCCTGAAGCCCGATGGCGCCTCTGCGATCGTGGGTGCGCCACACAACCGCGCGTGCATCGAGGCGGAGATCACCCATCGCGGGACCGTCGGTTTCGACGATGGTCGTGCCTGTGGGAACGAGGCCGCCTCCGAGGACGTAGTTTGGATTCTGACCGAGCTGAAACGGCGTGAACGGCATCGTCGCCGCGATCGTGAGGCGGTCGAGCAGTTGGATGCCGACCGTGCCGTAGATGCTCAGTTGGTGATCGATAACCGCGTAGTCAGAGCGCACACGCACATTGCGGTTTTGGGTGATGTTCGAGGTGTGGAGTGGGTTCAGCGCGTAGCCCACCGCGAACTGGCCGAAGACGAGCGCCTTCTCCTGAGTGACCGGACGAAAGAGAACGAACCCGTCTTCGGGGGCGCCGGGCACCTCGAGTCGGTCAAGGTGGAAGGTGGACTGCTGGGCGTACGCCGAGCCCGTGAACATTGCACAGGCTGCAACCAAGCCGAGTTTTGCCGTCGTTCGGAACATGTTCGCCTTTATCCTCGATATTGAGGCCGCGATAAAGGGCGGCGATCGCAATCCTCGCACCGGAACGCGATCGGGGCGAAAAACCCGCGGGCTCAGTCCAGCAGCCCACGAATCCACTGCTTGACGATTGGCCCGTGCGCTGCTTTATTGCGCCTCCCCATCTTTTGGGGTCCGAGGAACACCATGAAGCGTACCTACCAACCGCACAACGTTCGCCGCGCCCGTACCCATG
This sequence comes from Nannocystis exedens, assembly GCA_945865595.1. Lineage (GTDB taxonomy): Bacteria > Myxococcota_A > Polyangia > Polyangiales > Polyangiaceae > JAHFDX01. Next base: position 1,051 of record CAMBEV010000064.1, read on the forward strand.
GTTTCCGCGCGCGCATGGCCACCGCCGGCGGCCGCAAAGTTCTGTCGAACCGTCGCTCGAAGGGGCGTCATCGTTTGACCGTAGCGATCTACAAGAAGTGACGGTTGAGGGGCCGTCCCCTTCCGCGTTTCCCAAGGAGCGGCGAGTCAGACTGCGTCGAGAGTATCAGCGAGCCCAGAAATCGGGCGTGCGGGTGCATTCGGCGCATTTCGTTTTTGTGCTCACGCCGAACGAGCCGAACGAGAGCGGCGCGTTTCGATTGGGCCTGGTGGTCAGTCGGAAAGTCGGTTGCGCGGTCGAGCGGAATCGAGTGAAGCGGCTGTTGCGCGAGTGTTTTCGGGCCTGGGACAGGTCGCTACCCGGTGGCGTTGATCTCGTGATCATTGCGAAGCCTGGTAGTGCGGCGCTTGCGCTGGCGGATGTTCGTGCTGAATGGATGCAAGCTTGGAGTCAGATCGAGCGGAAGGCGATCGGGTTGCGTGCTACCGAAGGGGCTCGATGATCGTCAGGTTGTTGCTCGGCTTGATTCGGTTCTATCAACGGGTGATTTCGCCGCTGCTTGCACCTGCTTGCCGATTTGAACCTTCGTGTTCACGTTACGCGGCGGCTTGCCTCGCGCAGCACGGTGCAATGCGCGGTTCCTTGCTTTCCGCGGTTCGGCTGTGTAAGTGCCATCCGTTTCATCCGGGTGGCTTCGACCCGCCACCTTCGCTGCTCTGACTTCGCGACTGTGCAGGATTTATGGACCGAAACTCTGTCTCTCGTTTGCTGCTGATCGCGGGTGCGCTGCTCGCCATCTATTTCTTCATGAGCAAGAAGTCGACGAGCGAACCGATCCATCCGTTGGCTGACACGTATGTCAACGCGCCTGACTTCGCTCCCGATCGCATCGACGACAAGGGTTACCCGGCGCCTCCGCCAGGTGAGACGTGTTCGATCAAGACCGATACGTATGAAGCCGAGCTTTCGAGTCGCGGTGCTGCCATCGTGCACTTCAAGTTGCGCGAGCCACGATTCGCGCAGAGTGCAGCGGCCGACCTGTCGACAACGCCAGATCATGAACGCTGGCGTTCGCTTCGCACGCTCTTCCGCGCGCAAGGCGCCGACGATCAATTTCGCTACGACCGATTTCCTTGGAAGGCGAGGCAGGTCGACCCGAGGACATGCGAGTTTACTTACGAAGACGCGGGCCTTGTAGCGGTCAAGAAACTTTACCGTTCTGGTGCTGGGCCGTACGAACTCGGTGTTGAAACAACGATCTCGAATCTTGCCGATGCCCCCAAGAAGCATCGTTTCAGCACGGGGGTTTATGCCTGGCGAACAAACCAGGAGCTGAGCGGAAGCCTGGGACGCGTTTCGCCCTTCTTATCCGACGTTGCGTGCGCGAGTGCCACGCAAGTGACTCGCAAGGCCCCCGAGGACTTCAAAGGCGCCTGGCACACCGAGGGCGGTGTTGATCGCTTCGTCACGGTCTCGAACTACTACTTTGCGCAGGCCATCTTTCCCGAACCTGGGCAGAAGGTTGAGTGCGCGCTGCTCACTGAAGCCTGGCCAACAGCCGCGGGTCAGTCGGCAGGCGACGACGCCGCTGCGAAGAGCTACCGCGCGTTGATGCACTATCCCCCGCGCGAGCTGGAACCGAAGGCGTCAGCGACCTACAAGCAAACCGCATTCTACGGCCCGAAGGAGCGCGAGGTGCTCACGCACGTTGCCGGAGGCAATCGCGGAGCGGGGGATCTCATCGACCTCGGTTTCTTCACGGTCGTGGCGAAGGTGCTCGTCAACTTCCTGAACATTTTGCACAGTAAGGTCACGTTCGGGAATTGGGGCATCGCAATAGTTCTCTTGACTGTTTGTGTCAGGCTCGTCCTCTTCCCGCTCACGTGGAAGTCGATTCAGTCGACGGTGGCGATGCGCCGCCTCAAGCCGGAACTCGACGCGCTCAAAGAAAAATTCAAGGACGACCAGCAGGCGTTTGGTCTTGCGCAGATGGAGCTGTGGCGGAAGCGCAAGATCAATCCCCTCGGTGGGTGCTTGCCGCAGCTGGTGCAGATGCCGGTGTGGTTTGCGATGTACCGCACGCTGCAGACCGCCGCCGAAATGTATCACATCAAGTTTCTTTGGTTTCCGGACCTCTCCGCGCCCGACCCGTTCTATATTTTGCCGCTGTTGCTTGGTGGCTTCATGATCCTCCAGCAGCGCATCGTCCCGATGCAAGGCGTCGATCCGGTGCAGGCGAAGATGATGATGTGGCTGATGCCCGTCATCTTCACAGTGATGATGCTCTTCTTGCCGGCGGCGCTCGGCATCTACATGCTCACCAACAGCATTCTTGGTATCGTGCAGCAGCTGGCGATCGAAAAGTTCGCGCCGGCGCCGGTCGAGATCGGCGTGAAAGAAGTGACAGCGGCAAGGTAGCGCGCGTAGGGCGCGCTCCTCGTACGCAGTGGGAAAGGAAGTTTACAACGTGTCTGAGACTCAAGAAATCAAGGCCGACCCGCAAGCCGACAAGGCGCTCTCGTTTCTGCGCTTGCTGATGGACAAGATGCAGATGGACGTCGAGGTCAATGTTGCGCCGGACGACGGCGAAGGCACCAATGACGAGCTGCGCATCGAGATCGAGGGGCCCGACGCCGCTCGCATCATCGGCAAGAAAGGGCTGACGCTTGAAGCGGTGCAGTACCTGACCACCCGTGTGGTGGCACGTCTCGGCGGCGAGAAGCGACACATCTTGGTCGACGCGGAAGGCTACCGCGCGCGCCACGAGGACCAGCTCGCAACGATGGCAAAGAAGCTTGCTCAGCGTGTTGCACGCGAAGGCAAGATCATCACCTTCGACCCGATGAGCCCGCGCGATCGCCGCGTGGTTCACATGGCGATCAAGGACGCAGAAGGCGTGCGCACCGAGAGCGTGGGGCACGAGCCCGATCGTCGCGTTCAGCTGATTCCGGAGAAGCGGGCAGCGGCATCTTCCCCTTGAAGAACGAGGCCCTCTTCCACGAGCTCATCCGGAAGAAGCCGGTCATCTTGGCGCCCCTCGAAGACGTCAGCGACGCAGTCTTCCGTAGGCTCTGTCGCAAGTACGGCGCCACCATCACCGTTACTGAGTTCGTCAACGTGGAGGGCCTTCTTCGCGGCTGCCGCAACGCGAAACGCAAAATCGCACTGGCACCCGACGACGCGCTGACCGCGATCCAAATCTACGGCTCCGACCCGACCCGGCTCGCTGAAGCCGCCCGTTTCGCCGAGTCTGCAGAACCGTTCTACCTCGACATCAACTGTGGCTGCTGGGTACCCAAGATTGCTGGCCGCGGTGCGGGCGCAGGCTGGCTGCGCGATCCGCTAGCCATGGTCGCGATGGCCAAGATGGTCGTCCAAAACGTGTCAGTCCCCGTCACCGTCAAGACCCGCATTGGCTACGGTCCCGAGTCCGACATGCCGATCGTCGATCTCGCAAGGCGCCTCGAAGACGCGGGCATCCAAGCCCTCACGATTCATTGTCGCACCGCGCAGATGGGCCACAGCGGCATGGCCGATTGGACGTGGGCTCAGCGCGCAAAAGAAGTCGTCAAGATTCCTGTCATTGTAAACGGAGACGTCAAGACAGCTGACGATGCCAAACGCGCAATGGATCTGACTGGGTGCGAAGGCGTCATGGTCGGCAGACGGGCGATTGAGCATCCATGGATTTTCCGCGAGGCGCGCGCGCTTCTCGACCACGGCGAGGCCCGCCCATTGCCCACGCACTTCGAACGCATCGATCTGTGCCGTGAGCACCTCATCGCAAACGTAGAAGCGCGAGGCGAGCCTTACGGTGTGCGCGTCACGCGTAGGCACCTTGCAGGATACCTAAGAGGCCTCCCCGGCGCGGCGATCCTCAGGCAGCGCCTGCTGGTCGAAGACGGTTTGTCCACTTGCTTGACGATCCTCGCCGAAGCCGACGCGAGGCTTCGTCCCTCACTTCATCCCTGCTCGTAAGTTGTCAAGCCGCGGAGCCACCGCCGGCTTGGTCGGGCCGTCGCTCACGTGCAAGTGCTCGATCACTGCGCGTTGGACGTCGTCTGGCGCATCGTCGCGCAATCCAAGAATAGCGTCGTAAGCGCTTTGAACGTCCCCGGAGAGATAGGTGAGGGATCCCGCAGCGCTCATCCGCACTAGCGATTCGCTGTCCTCACGCGCGGCCTTTTCGAGACATGCGACGCGCGTCGCCGCGTGCTTTTCAGACCAACGAAGCGCCCACGCTAGGTGCTCGCGCACAGTGGGCGTGTTGTCCTGCGTCACAGCACGGCACACCCGCTCAACGTGAGCTTTGTCGTCGACGAATCGCAGCGCACCGAGAGCCGCGCGGCGCGTGTGCGGGTCCCCATCGCTGGAAGCAGCCAGTATGTGCGGAAGGCAGGCCGTGCAAGGCCCGTTGCCGGCTGCCTCGAGTAAATCGATCCGGTGCTGATCTTTGGCGTGCGCAAGCTCACCGGCGATCTCGTGGTCAATCAACTTGACGAGTTGGTGTTGGGCGGTCTTGCGCGCGATGCGTTCGTGCGATCCGAGCGCGAGCCAGGCGAGCATCTTTCCGTCTTCAGCCACCGATCGCTTCGACCACTTTAAGAGCGTCTTCACAATGGATGCGCTGGTCTTCGAAGACGTCTGCGCTGCGACGATGAGCGGTTCTTGGCACCTTGGGGTCGCGCCATCGAGGAGCTGCGCTTGCCAGGAAGCTTCAAAGCGGTCGCCGGCAAAGAGGCCCGCAGCAACGACCTGCGTACTGAGCGCGCACGTCATCTCTTTCTTGAGCGTTTCGAAGAGGCGCACCGGGCAGTCTTTGGCTTGCCACGCGGCCGCGGTTACGCCTTGCAGTGCGAGGGTGAAGAGGGTGTTTTGCTCGTCACGGCTGAGGTCGCCCTCGTTTCGCAACGCATCCGTTACTTTTCGCAGCACCAGTTCGCAAGGGGGCTTATCCGGAGTTCGATCAGCAGGTTGACTATCGGCGTCCGGCTCAGCCATGGGCAAGGCAGTGGATGAAGTGGGGTGGGCAATGGGCGCTGCGACCACTGAATCGTGGGTGCGCATCATCGCGCGGGCGCCAACGCCGAGGGCCAACACAAGCAATCCTGCAGTGAGCCAACGCCTTCCAACGGATGAGGTGCTCATCGGCTGCGCAGCATAGAGCGCTGCGATCCTTTGCGCACAAAAGGGCACGAGCTCGAAATCCTCCCCAGGGCTCCGAGCTCGGCTCCTGCACCGCGAACGCCTGCGAATTGCTCCGCTTCGTCGCTGTACAGGGTGATAGACGCGGTGGGGTAGAGGGTATTCAACGCGCGCAGAAAAAAAACACCGCTCAGCCGCGCTTGCCGGTCAAAAACTCTTTGTAAACGTTCACATCGTCGCGCGAGCCCAAAATAAGCGGGACTTTTGCGTGCGCGTCGGTCGGCACGATGTCGAGAATTTCGCGCACTCCGTCGGTTGCGAGGCCACCGGCCTGCTCGATCAGGAATGCCATCGGCTGAGCTTCGTAAAGCAACCTTAGTTTTCCGTCTGCGTTCTTGCGGTCGGCCGGATAGGCAAAGATGCCACCCTTCAGAAGTGTGCGGTGTGCATCGGCAACGAGCGAGCCCACGTACCGATGTCCCATCGGCAAGCCGAGGGTCTTGTCTTCGCTCTTCACGAATTGTGACCAACGTTGGATCTCTTTCGTCCAGTACGGAAAGTTCCCTTCGTTGATCGAGTAAGTCTTTCCGCGCGAAGGACAGCGCAGGTTGGGGCGTGACAGGAAGAACTCGCCCGCGTTCAGATCGAGCGTGAACTCATGCACCCCTTGACCGGTCGAGAGCACGAGCGTCGTCGCCGAGCCGTAAACCGCGTAGCCCGCGGCAAGCAACTCGCGACCTGGTCTCAAGACCGATGCAGTCGACACGGAGCCGTCCGGAGCCCTGAAAATACTGAAGATCGTGCCGATCGATACATTGACGTCGATGTTGCTCGAACCGTCGAGCGGGTCGAACGCCACCATGTACTTTGCGTCTGGGTTGCACATGCGCGCTTCCGCCAGCTCTTCACTGGCGAGAACCGCACACCGACCGCTGCGTTCGATGACGGTGCAGAGGACCTCGTTCGCAAATTCGTCAAGTTTCTGAACTTGTTCGCCGTGGACGTTCGTATCGCCCGTGTAGCCGAAGAGACCCGCGAGTCCGGCCGCGCGCACGCGCGAGTGAATGATGCGAACCGCGAGCGAGATGGCGTTGAGTAGCGAGGTGAAGTCGCCCGTAGACGCCGGCGCGCCGCGCATCCCCTCGAGAATGTGCTCTTCGAGGGTGGTGCCCACGACCGTGTGTGAGGGGGGCGGGTAGAACGAGGGGTTCGGCTCAGCCATGGTTGTTAGGAGTATCCGAGTTTACGTGGGATAAGAAGCAGGCGTGCCCCTGAGCCCTCGCTTCACCAAACTTCTTGATTCCCATCGCGCCGAGCTCGAACACCTGCGCAGCACGCTAGCCTCGCGGACCGATCCCCACGATGCGATCGATCTCGACCACGATCTCGGTGTGGTTACATTTCGTTACAGGGGCCGCGATCTTTGGCAGGGCCACGCCATTTTGCTCGGTCGGTTGCATTTGAGCGCGGAAAGCTTCGAGTGGTTCGCAGACGCGGTCGCTCAGGTCCCTGCAAACGTGCGCGCGGCAACGCCCGAGTTTTCTGAAATGCAACTGCCCGTGATCTCTGAAGCCGATGCCGCAGTGCTGAGCGACATGGTCGCCCATTTTCGAAAGGCGGCCGGCGTCCTGCGTCGACACGAAGGTCCCTATATTTCGTTCTACGCGCTACATCCGTTCGACGACAGCCAGGCCAGCGCCTCGAGCGCCGCGCGCCAAGTCGAGTGGACGGTACCGCCCCCCGCCGTTGAGAGTCTGCCTCCTCAACGAATCATCACGCCCACCGCGCCGATTCGGCGATCAGACGCTGGGCGTGACCATCGGTCTGAGCCGCCCGAGCCGGTCCTCCGAAGAGTATCGAGCCCGCCCCCGCTTTCTGCAGGCGCTGCGGGTAGGGCGATACGCCAACCCGATCGAGAGCTCCTCACGCCGCTTGCACAACTTGCGGTTAAAGCGGTGGACCGCGCTCTTCCTGGGGGCTTTGGGCAAGTGTTGATGACGCTCGTCGTCGACAATCACGAAGGCAAAATCGGGATAGCGATGAACATCGTCGCATCCGATCGTCGCGGTGACCTTGTGTCCGTGGACAACCCGAGCGGACTGTTCGACCTCGTTGCGAGCCTGCTGCGCGCCGATGCCCTTTCGGGCAATGGACGGTGGGGCAAGCTCATCCTCCGCGTGCGCGCTCACCCTGCGAAGCTCGTAATGGGAGTCGAAGTTCGGTCGTAATTACGTCCGCGCCCACGTCTAAACAAGGGATCGAACTTGACCGAGCGGCAGCAGCGGTGTCTGCTTTTGTTATGATGGCGCCCCATGTCCGCTTTCGCACCTTCGCGGGCCTATTGTTACTTTTGCTGTTACCTTTCGCGCTGTCGGTTTGTTCATCGACCCGTCCCGACGAGCTCGGCGGTGGCTCCGGCTTCGACGGCGGCCCACCGCTAACAGACGGGCGCGCTGGCGACGCTCCCCGCGGCGACGCAGCTGACGGTGCTGGACCTGATGCGACCGTAGTCGTGCCTGACGCGGGGGGTGACGCGGGCGACGGCGCGGTTGAAGCGGAAGCCGGACTTGAAGCTGCGACGATCAGCTGGGCGTCAACAAAGTGTGGCGGGACTCCGTGTTCGATCATGGGTCTGAAGACTTCCGGATTCAACGAACAGGCACTCGTTACCTTCAGGGTGGTCGATAACAAGAGCGCCCCATTACCGGGCATCCTGGTGTCGTTCGCGATCGACAACCCGCCCATGGGCACGATAACGTCGGCCAGTGCCACGACAGATGGCTCGGGTATGGCAACGGCAACGGTGCAATCGGGCACGACCGTTGGTTCGTTTATCATCAAGGCGTCGATCACGGTCAACGGCTCGGTGATCGAAGTTTACAGCCCGGCGATCGGCGTGCGCGGCGCGAAGCCGAGCAACAGGGGCTTCAATTTTTCCTGCGCGACCGTTAACATTGCCGCCTACAGCAGTCAGGCGCCACCGCGCATCATGAGTGTCGGGTGCAGCGTGCGGCTCGTCGATCGATTCAATAACCCGGTCGGCACGGGTACGACGGTCAACTTCAAGTCCGAGGTAGGCTCGATCCCGGCCTCGATTCCGACCAAGGTTTACGATCCGGGCAGCAGCAACGCCGAGGAAGGCACAGCGGGAATTACGTTTAGCACGCAAGGGCCATTCCCCCCGCAAGCGACCACCCCGTTTACCGCTGATCCCACGCAGTATCCGAGCGGACGACCGGCTGAACCGAGTTACCAAGACGGGCCGACCCTTCGCAATCCTCGCGACGGCCTCGTCACGATCATCGCCTACACGCGCGGCGAAGAGTCCTTCGACGACGACAACAACAACGGCACGTGGGACACTGGCGAGCAGTTTATCGATGAGGGCGAACCCTTCGTCGACTCGAACGACAACGGGGTATGGGACGTCGGTGAGGTTTACGTCGACGAATCGGGCGACGGTCTGTGGAACGGCCCCAACGGCACTTGGGACGTCAACAAGAACATCTGGGCCGAAGCGCACATCCTCTATACACACGGAGGGACAGATGCGACCAGCTCTTGGACGACGCGCCCCATCACCGTCCCCAGGGCGGCTTACGTTACGGACACGTTTACGATCCGCGATCTGAACATGAATGTCCTCTCAGCCGAGTGGGCAATCGCCCCTGGCGCACTTCCGAAGGGAAGCGTCAATGTGTTCTCACCAGCGAGCCTGCCGGATTCGTTCGGCATGGCCATCGAACGGCCGCTCGTGGACGCGACGTCGCTCGCCGAGTGCAAATCGACGACAGCGCGCTGCAAATTCAGGACGGTCTTCTCCTCATTCCCAACCGGTCCCACGGGCTTTGTCACGTTCAAGGGCGCTTCCCTCACGGATACCGACCCGCCCTTTTCGGGCACGTTTACGATGGGCGCGGGGCCTTTTCTCTTGCCGCTTGGGATCACCGTACCGTAAATCGATCATGTTTCGATCTATTCCACCCGCCCACGTCGTCTTTGTAGCGGGCGCTACGGGGTACACCGGTCGCTTTGTCGTGGAGGCCCTTCGCAAGTTGCGCATCGAAACGCACGCACACGTGCGTCCCGACTCCAAGGAGATCGCGCGTTGGCAAGACGAGTTCGGCGCGATGGGCGCGAGGGTCGACCTCACCCCCTGGGACCAAGACACGATGAACGATCGCATTCGCACGATCGACCCGACGATCGTTTTCGCGCTGCTCGGCACGACGAAGAAGCGCGCGAAGCTCGTCGCGGCAGCCGGGTCAAATCGTAACGACGAAACCTACGAAAAGATCGACTACGCGCTGACCCTCATGTTGCTCGACGCCGTGCGCGCGTCGGGTCTTCAGCCGCGCTTCGTCTATCTGTCCAGCGTGGGAGTCCCGGCGAAGCCGTCGTCGAACGCGTACCTCGATGTTCGGCGGCGTGTCGAAGAACAGCTCACCACCGGCAGCGTGCCCTACACGATCGCGAGGCCATCCTTTATCCATGGGCCTGATCGCGACGATGCGAGACCCGCAGAGACCCTTTTTGCCAAAGTCACGGACGCCGCAGTCTCGTTCGCCGGAGCCCTTGGTGCGGCCGAGGTGCGCGAGCGCTACCGCTCCACCGACGGCAGGCTCCTCGCGACCAACCTTGTGATGGTCGCGCTCGATCCCGCTGCAGAAAACACGACCATCGACGGCTCGGTGCTTCGTCGCTTCGACCCCCCAGGCTAAGCGCTCGCATTTGTGCGGTCCAGCTTGCAGGTGGTCATGCAAAAAAGTACCTTACCCCAGCCCGCACGTCGCGGCGCGCGGACTGGGGTGACGCATGTCTGGCTCTGATCGGGTCAAAGAGATTCTTTCCTGGTACGGCAGCGACAACGTCGGTGTCCGAACGAACCTCGCGCGCTTGATGAACCACGGCGCATTGGCGGGGACCGGCAAGTTCGTGATTTTGCCCGTTGACCAAGGCTTCGAGCACGGGCCTGCGCGCTCATTCGCGCCGAACCCTGGCGGATACGACCCCGACTACCACTTTCAGCTCGCGATCGACTCAGGCTGCAACGCATACGCGGCGCCGCTCGGCTTCCTCGAGGCTTCAGCGGACCGTTTCGCGGGGCAAGTTCCGCTGATCCTGAAGCTGAACAACTCCGACTCGCTCGCCAAGATGGACCAGCCTTGCAGCGCGCTGACAGGCTCTGTCAAAGACGCGCTCCGCCTCGGCTGCTCCGCCATCGGTTACACCGTCTACCCCGGCTCGGGGCATCGCAATGCGATGTACCAAGACCTTCGCGACCTCATCGCCGAGGCGAAGGCCGTCGGGTTGCCCAGCGTCGTTTGGTCTTACCCCCGAGGTGCCGGCCTTTCTAAAGAGGGCGAGACCGCGATCGACGTAACCGCGTATGCAGCGCATATAGCAGCGCAACTGGGCGCCCACGTCATCAAGGTCAAACCTTCGAAGGAACACATCGAGCAGGCGGAAGCCAAGAAAGTTTACGAAAAGCACGGCATCGTCGTCAAGACACTTGCCGATCGTACTCGTCACGTTGTGCAGAGCGCATTCGCGGGCAAACGCATCGTGATCTTCAGTGGTGGCGAGGCCAAGGGCACCGACGAGGTTCTCGAAGAGGTAAAGCAAATTGCCGATGGCGGCGGCTTCGGGTCAATCATGGGCCGCAACGCATTCCAGCGACCGAGGGATGAGGCACTAAAGCTTCTTCGTTCGGCGATGGACATTTATCGTGCTGCCAAGTGATGGCCAAGTGATGGCCAAGTGATCATGCAAAGAGCTATTTGCACGACAGCTCTAGCCCTTGTGGGTTGCGCGCAACTGGGTCCAAGCCCAGTAGCGCTCCGCGCGAGCGTTGCTGAAACCGCTCCTGTTGTGCAGATCGTTCCCCTAGCGACCCAAATCGGGTTTGCTGATTCGCTCGGGCATCTACCGCTCATCCGCACAACGATCGCGGGGAAATCGCATTGGTTCTTGATCGACTCAGGAGCGAGCACGCATATTCTCGCGGGCTGGTTCGCGCGCGATCTCGGGCTGGTTTCATTGGATACCGGCAAGCGAAGCGGCGTGGATCATACGGGTAAACCAATCGCTTTGCGTTACACAGGTGGGGTTGCGGCGTCTGTCGGCGGACTCGGCGATGTGGTTCCCGAAAGCTGGCCGGTGGTCGATCTGCCCGACACGTTTGAGCAAATAGGTATTGCGGGGTTCATCTCGCCGCAGCGGCTGGCGAGCGAACGTAGCGATATCGTTTTCGATTTCCCGAAGCGCGAGATGCGCGTCGAACCGCATGTCGCCCAAGCCACGTCCGTACGCACGGCAGCGTGTGAGGGCTCAGTTGTTCTTCACGCGAACATCAACGGGCACGCCACGCGACTTCTCGTCGACACGGGTGCCTCTCGAACCGATTTGCTCACAAGCTCGCCGGTCGCCGCGATCCTTCCATCGAGAGGCCGCGCGCAGGCCTTCATCACCGCGACAGGGCCGCTGTCGGTATTGGGAACGCAATCGGCGCAACTGACCTTTGGGCGCTTTTCGACGACGGCCGATGTCGCAACGGTGGTTGGCCGCGATGATGCTTCGTGCCCGCGCGACGGCGCGCTCGCGATGGACGTGTTGCGCAACTGCCGCGTTACATTTTCGTCGCGCGATGTGCACCTTGCCTGCGCACGGTGACCGAACTCAACGAGGCGGTGCAACCGCCGCGAGACGCTCTTCGACCATGATGTCGGCGACGCGATA
>CAMBEV010000065.1 GCA_945865595.1 Nannocystis exedens
TGGTCTTGGCGAGATCGAGGTCATCCATGCGTCCGCTCAACGGAAGCATAGTCACTTTTCATGGTGACGTCCGAGTACGCGTCTATCCTAGCGGCAGATGACCATCCAAGACGAACCCACCATCCGACTCGATCAGCTACTCAAGCTCACCGGAGTTGTGAGCAGCGGTGGACAGGCCAAAGCGATGGTGCAGGGTGGCGAGGTGAAGGTGAACGGCGAAGTCGACACCCGACGCGGCCGCAAGCTGCGCGCCGGCGACTCGGTCGAAGTGCATGGCCAGACTCTTGCGGTGGACGCCGCGCTGTTGAGCCGTTCGCCAGGCGATGACAGTCCGCACTAATCCTGCGGTCTTTGTGAGCCGTACTTCCGGCAGACGCCATGAAAACGACCCATTATCGCACGTTCCTCCTGCTCGGCGCCTGCGCCCTCGGCTCTCTCGCGCCCAATGTGCCCTTCGCCGAGTCCGCAACGGCTGTGAAAGTGAGCACCACGTTCAAATAAGGTGACGCGCCTGGTGCCCTTTGGCAGCGTTCCCGTCCTGAGTGCTGAAGAACGCAGGGCGCATGGTCGCGTGCGACACCAACCAGTACCCGGCCGACAAGAAGCCGAGCCAGCTCGATCCGCAGAGCCTCCGACCCTCCGACAAGAGCAACCGCTGGGCCATGTGCATGATGCATGAATTCCCAAAAGACGGAATCATGATCAAGACGCGTTGGGGCAAGGTCTCGAGCGGCGTCAAGGCCTACGGCACGAGCGCAACTGACCTCGCAACGATGTGGGCCGCGTCAAGCGCCGGCACATTCAAGGCGAGCGAAACGACGACGCCCGACGCCAGCACGATGTACACGCTCACGGACGAGACGGGGGTGGTGTGGGGCCTCGAGGGAATGCACATTTCCACGAAGGACATTCAGCTCTGGACGTGGATCTCGGTCTGGTGGTCGAAGCCGTCCGTGAAGGACAGCGATCCTGCGAGCCACTACCGCAGCAGCGACAAAACCAAGTCGCTCGGCGACGCGTTCGATAAGCTCAAAGGCCTCTCGGGCGGGGCCCAGTGGTGTGCCAATCCGTACCTCGAAACGTCCTTCGCCAAGACGAATTGCATCGGCTGCCACCAAGGCGCGGGCGTCAATTTCGACGTGACTGCGGTCAAGAAGAATCGGGAGAACGGCATCCCGGACTTTGTCTATGGCTTCGATTCGATCAGGGCGGCGATAGAATCCGAAAACGCACAAAAGTAGGCCACGCAAGTCGTTTCTGTGAGAGATCCGTGGTGAAGGAGCAACGCGTGAAGACCCTCCTATTTCTGGTTTCTATGATGGCGTTCTCGACAGGGTGTTCGACCTTTTTCAACGCCTCCGTTGAAGGCCCGAAGCCCGGCTACCGCTACGTGGTCGGGAGCCACAACGCGATGCAGAGCAAGGCGACGGTTTGGCTCTGCCCAGACAGCCACTCCAGCCTTGCCGAATGTGAAACCGTTGACGTCGAGGAGAAGTGAAATGGCGCGAACGCTGATCCTCTGTTGGACGCTCGCTGTGACGGCGGCGGGCTGCTACCCGACGCAGTACACGCACATCGAAAAGGTCAGTGACGGTTACGTGCTCACGAAGAACCAAGGTGGCTTCCTTCGCGTGAGCGGTGAACTGTGGCACTGCACGCCGCACGGCGAGAAGCACTTCGAGTGTGTGAAGACCGCTTCGGACTGAGCCGCGGCGCTTACCGATCAAACACCGCGGCGCCTGCGCTCATCGTCCACGGGCCGGTGCCGCACGTCCCTTGTGCCCGACGTTCGACGGCGACGCTCGCGCCGGAGTTGCGGCGTTGGACAAGAAGCGTGAAGTCAGTCACGGCGGCAACGCGATCCCAAGCGTCACGCTCGTTGCGATAGAAGGTTTCGAAGCAGTAAACGTCGTCGTTCGTGATGTCAGAGAACTTGCGGTTGATGGTTCCGCTACTTGACGGAATGTACCGGTAGAGACCCGCCGTTACGCTGGGCACCGACGTGCCGATCGAGAAGTCGTAGACGTTGTCCGTAAAAGTGCTCGGGCCGAGGTACAATTGCGGCCCTTCGCTTTGCGTGACCACTGGCGCAAACCAGTTGCCTTGCGCGCTGCCCACAACGTCGTGATAGACGCTGCCGCAACGCGGCGCTTCGGTGCGCAACACCGTTCGGCTTGAGTCGAGCAGCAAGTTGAACATCGATGTTTTGTCCGGCGAGTCGGGTAAGTACTCAAGCGCACATGCCGTGTAGCAGCGCGCGAACACGTTGCCACCGCCAGCGCAAAAGCGATCCGGTTTTGCGAACGCAGATTTACCGGTCGGATTGCGGTAGTCGCGAAATCCGATGTCGAGACCGCGACCGGCTTTGACCACGCCGATTTCTTCACCGGCTTTCACCGACACGCTCATGTCGACCTGACACAGCGTTCCACCGCCGACACCCGGCACGGCAACCGGTACACATGCCTTCATGGCGTTGAGCAACGCGCTATGCGTGACGCTCGTTATGAGGCCGATGTAGCCCTGCACTTCGACGCCGCAGAGCTCGTACGACACGGTGTACACATCTTGAAACGGGTCACCCCCAAAGCCGGAGCTCGCGTCTTCATCATAGTCGCGCCACATCACACGGGTCATCCGCAACGAGGCAGGCGCAACGACCGAGATGGGCGTCGTTCCTGCCTTGGTGGCGATGCCCATGTGCGGCGACGGGAAGGTGTGATCGGGCGGCACAAGCAAGCCGAGCGGCGCCATGCTTTGGATGTTGGCGAGTGCGACCGGCCATTGGGTGAGTTGGTAGCCGTTGCAGGAGGGTGCGTCCGCTGCGTCCTTCGCAGCATCAGTCCCGGCTGGCCCACTGTCGCCACCGGGCGCATCGTGGGGGGGCTGGTTCGACGATGCCTCATTGTGTGCGTCGTTTGCCCACACGTCTGGCTTCGCCGACGCGTCAACCGCAGGCGGCGCGCTCGCATCGCGCACCTCGGTGGCATCGGGCGCACCGGCGGCATCAAGCGTGCTTGCCGCAGTGGCATCAGGTGCACCCGTCGACGGCGGGGCGGAGTCGAAGCTCTCGGCGTCTGTGCCTGTGGGCGCTGGATCAGCGGGTGGCGAGCAGCTCAAAACCGCGATCGCGCACAGAATGGAGATCCCCCGCATGAGCCGATGAACGGGCTTCCAGCGGGAACCTTGAGACGCGCCCGGCGATTGCCGACGTCAGGAGTTAATTGCTTTCGGCCCAACTGCTGTTGCAGGTCACTGAACCGTCAGAGAACTCGCCGCAGGCATTGGCCGACTCGCCAGTGGCCGTGATGTCGGCGGCATCGGTGCATTCACCCTCCGTGTACGACCCGGTAAGCTTCTTGACGGTCGTGCCGACCCCAGAGATCAAACAGGTGCACGTGCAAGTTCCCACGGCGGTCCTACAGGAGGAGAGACCGAGCGCGCTGACGCACACAAGAACGAAACAGAATTTCATGAGACAATCAGGGAGCGCGAAGACTGAGGGTGCCGAGGTAGTCGCGCTTTCCTACGGTCACGCCGTTGTGACGGAGAATTGCGTACGCGTGCGACAGGTGGAAAAAGAAGTTCGGAACCGCATGCTCAATGAGGTAGTCGGCGCCCGTCATGGTCTTGCCCTCCCAGCGGGGTTGGGTCACCGAGCGCGTTGCGGCGCCTTCGAAGTCTTTCGCCGCGTAGCTGTCGAGATACGCGATGACCGAACGGACGCGAGCACGGAGTTCGTCGAGCGTCTGCTCCGTGTCGGCATGTGACGGGGCATCCTTGCCACTGAGGCGCGAAGCAGCAAGCTTGGCGGTGTCGCACGCGATCTGAATCTGGCGTACGAAGGCAAACTGATCAGGCGCGAGACGCAACGCCAGGAAAAGGTTTGGGTCGAACGACTTTGCCTGCGCATGGGCGGCGGCGGCATCGAACCACTTGTCAAGTTGGGCGAGTTGCTTCTTCATCTGACCAAAAATTGCGTAGTACATGGGCCGCAGTCTACCCACTTCCGGCGCGCCAGCCACGGTCGTCTTTTCCAACCACGCCCCAGCGCATCCATGCACAATGTTCGGCATGCGGTACGTCCTTGGGGTCCTTCTCTTGTCGGGCTGCACCTCGTCATCCCCGACGTTCCCCGCTCCAGTCGACATGGGCCCCGCCGATGCGACACCCTGGCCTGAAGCCACCGTGGTCTCCGATGGCGGCGACGCCGGAGCGTCATGCGTACCCTCAGCGGTTACCGAAGACGATCTAACCCCCGCGCGCGAAGCCTGCTCATTCGCAGCAGGCGCGAAACCTTCGTTCACGCTTCGCATGCCCACCGCCATACCGATCAAACACGTCATCGTGGTCATGAACGAAAACCGTTCCTTCGATCACTACCTCGGCAAGCTTGGAGAGGCCGGCAAAGCAGACGTCGACGGATGGTCAGCGTCCTTTACGAATCCCGACAAGAACGGCGTCAAGGTTTCGCCCGAACACCTTTCGAGCGCGTGTCTGAGTAGCGACATCCCGCACGGGTGGACCGCGATGCATGCGCAATGGAACGACGGCGGCATGAACGGCTTCGTCACATCTGCAGCCAGCGACGCGGGAAATGGCCACCACGCGCTCGGGTACTACGATCAAACCGACCTGCCATTTTACTACTGGCTCGCAAAGACCTTCGCGATCTCTGACCGTTATTTTTCTTCGGTCATCGGACCCACGTGGCCGAATCGCCAATACCTCTACATGGGCTCCTCGTACGGCAACAAGTCAACGAGCGGAACCAAAATAACCGACGAGCCAACGATCTTCGACGCGCTGACGAAGGCCGGCGTCTCGTGGAGGGTTTACACCGATGGTTCACCTCGCCAAGATTGCATCGGGTGGAGCAAAGGGCACGACGGCACCGCGAAGTACGCAGAGTTCGTTGCGGACCTCAAAGCGAGCACGCTTCCGCAAGTCGTCTTTCTCGACCCCTCCGGCGACAATCAAGACGAGCACCCACCGAACAGCGTCTACACGGGCGAGCAATGGGCACGCGATGTGATGGCCAACGTGGTGTCGAGTCCATTGTGGTCAACGACCGCGCTATTTTATACCTACGACGAAGCAGGCGGCCTTGCCGACCACGTGCCGCCACCGAAGGCATGCCTTGCGGATCCGACGCAGACCGCGTTCGATCGACTTGGCTTCCGCGTTCCTATCTACGTCGTGTCGCCCTGGGCGCGGCCTGGATACGTTTCGCATCGCACACACGAGCACGCGTCGATTGTCCGCTTCATCGAGACCGTGTTCGACCTTGGTGCGCTCACCGCACGCGATGCAAACTCGGATGCCATGCTCGACATGTTCGACTTCACGTGTCCGGCACTCGCTTCAGTGCCGATGGCACCCGAGGCCCACACCGGGAAAGCGGATTGCAAATGAAGCTCTTGGCTCGATTCGCCTTTGTATCTTTGGCACTGGCGGCATGCAGCGATGTGTCCACGGACGTAACCGCCGACGCTGCCACCGACGCTGCCACCGACGCTGCCACGGACGTGACCGCTGACGCTGCCACCGAGGCAGCGAAGGCCGACACCAGCACCGACGCGAAGCCGGACGCCACACTCAGCCCCAGCGCGCTGTGCACGGTTGAGGACATGACCACGCTCTACGCAGGCGTCTTGCCAACCAACCCTTATGCCAAGCAGCCGGCGCCGAGCGCGTGCCTCAAAAAGGCGCACGACGTCATCATGGTGCTCGGCTGCCCGAACAACAAAGACGGCACGGCCGCAACGTGCCAGACCAAGCGCGCCGACATCGCGGTTGCGCTCTCGAAGGCGGGCTACGCAGATCGCTTCATCGTTTCAGGGGCTGCCGTGCACAACGCCTACGTCGAGGCCGAAACGTTGGCGACGCTTCTTGTGGCACGTGGCGTTCCAAGCGCGAACATCATTAAGGAACCGAAGGCCAACCACACCGACGAGAACATCTATTACAGCTCGCGCATCATGCTCGACAAAGGGTGGACCACGGCACTCGTCGTTTCCGATGATCCTGGGCACCTCATCATGTCCGCGGTGTGCGACGCAAACTGCTGCGTTGAACTCGGGCGCCTGACGGTGTTCGATTTTCCAGTGTCGGGTGGCGCTGAGATCGCCGGCCACTACACCCTTGTACCGCCGAGCACCGCGGTGTCCAAGAGCGAGTGCGATCAGATTAAGCAAATCCTGAAGGTCATGTGCGTCAACTTGTCGAGCCGGCTTTCGTGCAAAGACGATTTCAAGTTGAAACTCTGAGAGGCAAGCCTACCTTCAAGTCCGTGCTTGCCCCTCGCAACTCTCGCGCACTCACCGCAATCGCGCTTCTCGCCGCGGCGACCTCGCCCGATCTTGCGAAAGAGGCACTCGCACACGGCAAGACGTGGCTGCGCGATTTTGCGAAGCGCGATCCGATCGACGCGGCGCTCGCAACGGTCCTCGTCAGCGCGCATCTCTTTTACGAAGCGGAGCGCGGGCACAACCCGAAGGTCAACTCCATTTACGATGCGCTTGTCTTCGTCTCGACGAATCTCTCGGTTGGCTTTTGCGACATTTACGCGCGCACCGATGCTGGCAAAGCGATTGCCAGCGCACTGATGACCTTTGGGCCGGCGCTCGCGACGAACATTTTTGCGCCGCCGACTGTCGCTACGCAGGCAGTCTGACATGGGCAATCTCGTCGCTATCGCGCTCGCATTTCCGACCGTTGTCTGGACGGTGTTGCTTGGCGTGGTGCTGATCTACTGGCTCTTTGTCGTGCTCGGGGCCGTGCACTTGGGTTCAGGCCATGCCGACGGGGCGCTCGATGGACTCGATGCTGACGGCGCTGTCGAAGGTGCAGCAAAAGGTGCCGCAGAGGGCTTACACAGCGAGGCGCCGGCTGGCGCAGACGGCGCAGACGGTGGCGCCGACGTTGAGGGACACGAGCCGAGCATTCTGGCCTCGCTGAAGTTGCGCTCGGTGCCAGTGACCGTCGTGGTCAGCTTGATCGTCATTTTCGCTTGGATGCTCAGCACGATGGCCATGCAAGCGTGCGGCTCGCTGCCACTGAATCGTTTCGTCGTAGGAGCGATAGTGCTCCCGATTTCCGCCTTGCTCGCGTTGCCACTCGCATCAATCGCCGTCCGACCTCTCGCGCGGTTTTTTGCGCACACGCAAGCCAGGACCCATCAAGATCTTGTGGGCAAGACGTGCCAAGTGCGCACGGGCTCCGCCGATGGCCGCTTTGGCGAGGCCACGATAACGGAGCGAGGTTCCGATCTCGTGGTTCGCGTTCGCATCGACGGTCAAGCGCTCAAGCGCGGACAAGACGCGATCATCACGGGGTGGGACCACGAGCGCGATGCCTTCACGGTTGAACCTCTCGATGAAGTGATGGGGCGCAAAGAGAAAGCGTAACGGAGGATAGTCAGATGCCTGAAGGTTTGCTGCCGGTTGTCATTGTTGTGGGCGCGATCTCGATCGTGCTGTTCGGTTTGTTGATCATGGTCGCGCGCTTCTACCGTCAGGTAGAGCAAGGCCGCGCACTCATCATCAACACGATGCGCACTGAACCCGTGGTGACCTTCACGGGGGCCATCGTGTATCCGATTATCAATCGCGCCGAGGTGATGGACCTCTCCGTCAAGACCATCGAAATCGATCGGCGTGGGAAAGAGGGCCTCATCTGCGCCGACAACATTCGCGCCGACATCAACGTCACCTTCTTTGTGCGCGTCAACAAGACCGAAGCGGACGTCCTTCGCGTCGCGCAATCGCTCGGCTGCCTCCGCGCAAGCGATGGCGCAACGTTGAACGAACTCTTTGGCGCCAAGTTTTCAGAAGCGCTGAAGACTGTCGGCAAGCACTTTGAGTTCGAGAAGCTCTATACGAACCGCGACGACTTCAAAGACAAAATCATCGAAGTGATCGGCAAGGATCTTAACGGTTTTATCCTCGACGACGCTGCGATCGACTTCCTCGAGCAAACGCCGCTTGAAGCCCTCGACCGCGACAACATCATGGATGCCGACGGTATTCGCAAGATCACCGAACTCACCGTGAAGCAAAACGTACAGACGAATTTGCTTCGTCAGGCAGAGCGCATGGAGATGGGCAGCCAAAACCTCAACGCCGATGAAGCCGTGTTTCGGTTTGAGCAACGAAGGGCCGAAGCCGAAGCGAAGAAGAACAAGGACATCTCGATTGCGCAGTCCCGCGAGCAAAACGAGGCACTTCGTATTGCAAGCGATGAGCAAAAGAAGACCGCCTTGGTCAACCACAAGAACGAAGAAGAATCGCTCGTGGCCGCCGAAACCAAAGCGCGCGGCGTCGCCATCGCACAGAAGAATCGCGAGAAAGAAGTGGCCGTCGAAACCGAGCGCGTCGAGCGGGCCCGCATGCTGGAAGCGATCGGCCGCGAGCGCGAAGTCGCACTCGTGAGCATTTCGCGCGACAAAGAAGTCGAGCTGCAAAAGAAAGAAATTGCCGACGTCGTGCGCACGCGCATCGCCGTTGAAAAAACGGTCGCGGCCGAAGAAGAGCAAATCAAAGATCTGCGCAATCGCTCACAGGCCGAGCGCGAGAAAGACGTCATCCGCATTGGCGCCGAAGCGAGAGCTCAAGAGCTGTCCGTGAAGGCAATCAAGGCCGCAGAGGCTTCGCAAGAGGCCGCAAAGTTCAAAGCGATGGAGACGGTCGTCACTGCCGAGGCCGAGCTCGAGGCTGCCGAGAAGATCGCGCGTGCGAAAATTCGTGCCGCCGAAGGTCTGCAAGCCGAAGTCGCAGCGCCTGGTCTCGCCCAAGTGCGCGTACGCGAGGCAGAAGCTGTGGCCTATGAGAAGCAGGGCATCGCAGAGGCGGTCGTGGTCGATCGCAAGGGCCAAGCTGAAGCCGCGGCATATGAGAAACAGGGCGTTGCAGAATCGGTCGTGGTTGAGCGAAAGGGCGCGGCCGAGGGAAGCGCCATCCGCGAACGCACGACCGCCGAGGCGAAGGGCATCTCTGAGAAGGCAGCGTCGATGAAAATTCTCGACGAAGCCTCGCGTGGCCACGAAGAGTTCCGCCTGCGCCTTGAGAAAGACAAGAACGTGGAACTCGAGACCATCCACGCCAAGAAGGACATCGCCGCCGCGCAGTCTGAGATTCTTGCGAAGGCGTTTACGAACGCGAAGTTCAACATCGTGGGTGGCGATGGTCAGTTCTTCGATCGATTTGTCAAAGCGGTCTCCGTCGGACAGGCGATCGACGGAGCCGTCGACCAAAGCGATACGATCCGGTCGCTGCTGAGCGAATTTACCGGCGCGAAGAACGGGGACTCTCACCTGTCCGATTTAGTCGCGCGGTTTTCAAAGGGCGACGGCGGCGCGCGGGCCGAGCTGTTGGCGCTCGTGCAAGGGTCGTCGAAATCGGGCAAGACAGTCTCCTCGGCTGGCGAGTAAGCCGCGATGTCAGAGGCAGAACTCGACGGTGGCAGCTACGATGTCATTCGAAGGCGGCTCGTTGAGCAAGCAACAGAGCTTGGCGCCAAGGCCGAAGCGCTCAACAAGAAGCGCACGCAAGTCTTTGGCGGTACCGAACTTCAGCTCATCGCAAACGAACGCGTCCGCACCGAAAACAACTGCGTACCTCGCGACATCGTCAGCATCGCGGGCCACTTGCTGTTCGGCTTTCAGGTGTTCATCGGGCTGAAAACAGAGACGTCCGTTGCCGACGTCCTCAGCGTCTACAAATTTGTCAAGAGCCCGAACCAAGGCGCTGACGGCGGCTTCGACCTTTCGGCTCAAGCCTTCGAAGGCCCTGCCGGGTTTCTTGCGGACGAAGCCTTCGCGAAAGATTTTCGAGACACCTTTCGGTACACGAAGGAAGCACGGCTTCTGCAGCTTCGACGAACCGAGACGCGACTGCTTGCCGCTGTCCAGGTGGGCGCAACGGCGCGCGATGCCAAGGTCTTCCGATGGAGCATCGACGCTGCAGGGCGCCTTGCCTACATGGATGCGCGCGGCGATGACGACAACGCTTTTCCTCGATCGCACGGCTTTGTGTGGACCCCCACCGGCCGCGACGATCATGTGGGCGGCGCACACCCACACGTCAATATTCTTGACCAACTTTTCGTCGAGACCGTCGGTGGCGATCTCACCATCAAGGTCGAGAACAACACGAAGACGGGCGTCGGCATTTATCGCGAGTCCGTCGATGACGCGAACCAAACGCTCGACGATGCCGACATTGCATACGCCCAAATCGGCGCGCTGATCTTGCTCAAGATTCTGCCGTATCGCGAAACGCAATACAGGTACTTCGTTTTCAACACGCGCACAAAAACGGCCAAGCGCATCGACGCCATTGGCCAGGCGTGCGTCGAGCTGGCGGAAGACCAGGGCATTGTGTTTCCTGGTGGTTACTATTTGAAAGACGGCGAATGCCGCGTCTTCGACAGTGACACGGCAGCCATGGAGCTCGAGCGTACGGTGCGCGCACCCAACGGAGAAGACGTTCTCTATGTCTTCTACCGACGCGAGCAAGGGCAGTACCTGCTCTTGCCCTACAACCTCATTCGCAAAGAAGTCGCAAATCCGCTGCGATGCAACGGCTACAGCTTGTTCGCGGACGGAACGATGGCGCTGTTCCGTGCGGAAGAAAGCGCAGAGCCCACGCGCGTTCATGCACTGCAAGTCTGGCGCACGCCATTTGCCACACTCGAGCATGCCGCAGCAGCACCCGCCGGAAACAGCTACCTCGCGAAGGTCGGTAACGCCGAACTCGTGCGTGGCATCAGCGAAGCGCTGACCCTCAAGAAGCTCGCGTCGAGTGATGCACCGACACGTCTCACCTACGAAGACGCGGTCGCAACCGCCACGCGTATCAGCCACGCGTACTATTGGCTCGGCCATGCGGAGACCGAAAATCTCGCCGCGAGCGTCAGCGCGATCAAGAAGACGAGCGAACTCATCATCGACGAGTTCGAAAAGATGCTCGCCAGTCGACGGCGTGCCGACGAGGCGCTTGCGCTCGCAACGACGACGCAGACCGGTCTGCTCGCACGGCTAAGACCTGATGACCTTTCGACGGTCGAAGGTTTTCTCGAAGCGCTCACCGAGCTGCGCAAGCAACGCGGTGCGCTGATCACATTGAAGGAACTTCGCGGCGTTGACGTTGCGCGTGTTGCGGCACTCGACGAAGAGGTGAAGAAGCACGCCGAGTCGGTCAGCGATGCGTGCGTTGGGTTCTTCCTCAAGCAAAACGCCTTCGCGCCGTTGCTTGATCGCCTCGACGGGCTCACGCGTGACGTCGAGGCCGTAGCCAAGGTTTCGGACCTCACGCCGTTTGGGGAAGAGCTCGCACGCGTGCAGTCCGGGTTGACGATTTTGGCCGAGGTGGCAAGCGGCCTCAAGGTCGATGACGCAACAGCGCGCACGCAAATTCTTGATGGCGTGAGCGCTGCATTCGCGCAACTCAATCGCGCCCGATCGGGCTTTGACGCCAGAAAACGCGACCTCGCAACAAAAGAAGGCCGCGCCGAATTCGGCGTTCAGTTTAAACTTTTTGGCCAAGCCGTGGTCAGTGCATTGGCCATCTGTGACACGCCCGAGCGCTGCGACGAAGAGCTCTCACGCTTGCTCATCGAGCTCGAGACGATCGAAGGTCGCTTCGGCGAGCTGGATGAATTTGCGCCCGATCTTGCGACGAAGAGAGAGGATGTCAGTGAAGCGCTGGGGACCCGTCGACAGCAGCTGGTCGATGAGCGTCATCGGCGCGCGCAGAATCTGTTCTCTGCCGCCGAGCGCATTTTGGCCGGCGTGGGTCGCAAGGCCGCGACACTCAAGACCGAGTCCGACCTGCAGGCCTATTTTGCTGCAGACCCCATGGTTCACAAACTTGACGCTCTCGCGGAGCAGCTGCGCGCGATTGGCGATTCGGTGCGTGCCGATGAAGTGAACGCGCGAATCAAGTCGCGCAAACAAGAGTCGTTGCGACAGCTTCGCGACAAGGTCGACCTCTCTGAGGGAAGCGACGACACCATCAAGCTCGGCAACCATCGCTTCAGCGTGCAAAAGCAAGCGCTCGAACTCGTGCTTGTGCCGCGCGATGAAGTCATGACGGTTCACCTCACCGGCACAGATTTTTACGAGCCGGTCGTGGACGACGAGCTCGATGGCGCGCGCAACCTGTGGGACGAAACGCTCGTTTCAGAATCGTCCGAGGTTTATCGCGGGGAATACCTCGCCTACCTCATGTTGCGCGACGCGGAGCAGAACCGCGGATTGTCTGACAGCGGGCTTCGATCGGCAGTGGTCGCGGGCACACTTGAAGAGGTCGTGCGCACGTATGCCGCCGATCGTCTCGACGAAGGATACGAGCGTGGCGTGCACGATCACGATGCTGCGCTTATTCTCGAACGTTTGCTCGCGTTGCGCGAATCTGTGGGCCTACTTCGCTACGTGCCCGATGCGCGGGCGTTTGCGACTTTCTTCTTTGCGGAACAAGAGAATGCAACTCGCGAACTTCTCGTTCGACGGGCGCGCAGTGCAGGCAACCTTGTCGCGAGATTCGGTCATGGTGCTGCCCAAGACGATCTCGCTCGCGAGCTAGAAGCGCAGATGCACGGGTCTATCGCCGCGGGCAAACTCGAGGCCTGGGCGCTTGACGTTCCAGGGGCGTGCCGATTTCTGGTGCAACAGATCGCACGCGATCCGTTGTCGTTTACGACCTCGCATGCGGCCGATGCGATCGCCAATGCGCTGCTCGCTGAGCTGGATGCACAAGGGGCTCGGCGCGCGTTCGAAGAAGACCTGCGCGCACTTGAAAAGCATGCGTCACTTCGACTCGCACTC
>CAMBEV010000066.1 GCA_945865595.1 Nannocystis exedens
GGTGAGACGAGCGCAAGGCCCAGATCATACACGGATTCTGTCAGTGCTTGAATCCGCGGGGCAAGATGCGATACCAGTCTACCGCATTCGAGTCCCCGTAGCTCAGTTGGATAGAGCAAGGCTTTCCTAAAGCCGAGGTCGCAAGTTCGACTCTTGCCGGGGGCGCCGCGATTAAACGACTCACTTAAGCCGGGGGCGCCGCGATTAAACCACTCACTCAGGCACCCGCTCGCCACGACTCGCCAGGTCCTCGCGGAACGTCTCGATACCCCCAGTAAAGTCCAATGCGACGCTCGGGTCGAACTGCGTCCCGGAGCATCGCTCAATTTCGCCGATCGCCACTTCATGCGGCAGCGCCCTGCGATACGCGCGATCGCTCGTCATCGCGTCGTAGGTGTCGGCCACTGAAACGATGCGCGCGATGAGCGGGACGTCGTTGCCCTTAAGGCCAAGTGGATAGCCACGCCCATCCCAGCGCTCGTGGTGCAAATGCACCCCAGGAATGAGTGGGTGCAAGAACGTGATGGGCTCGAGGATGTCTTTGCCGAAGGTCGGGTGCCGCTTGAAGGCTTCGTACTCGTCGGTGGTCAATTTGGCCGGCTTGTTCAGGTTCATCGCACAGCCGATCTTCCCGATGTCGTGCATCAGTGCGCTTTGCCGCACGATCTCGAGCG
The DNA here is from genome assembly GCA_945865595.1 of Nannocystis exedens. Classification (GTDB taxonomy): domain Bacteria; phylum Myxococcota_A; class Polyangia; order Polyangiales; family Polyangiaceae; genus JAHFDX01. The sequence continues at coordinate 675 of CAMBEV010000066.1, forward strand.
TGTCTTCAGGCAGGCCTAAGCGACGCCCAAGGTAGTCAGCGTAGGTTGCAACACGCTCTGAATGCCCCGCTGTGTAGCGATCCATTTTGTCGATCGCTTTGGCAAGACCGCTGATGGTCTGCTTGAACGTCGCGCGCAGGTCTTCGTAGAGCCTTGCGTTCTCGATCGCCGCCGCCGATCGAGAAGCCACGATCGCGAGCAGCTTTCGCTGACCTTCATCGAAGCGTTTCATTCGAACGACGCTTGCCGCTGCGACCCAACCGAGCAGGCGCGCCTTCATGTAGAGCGGCACTGCCACCATTGATTCGAGGACAACGCGCTCGCGGCAGAAGTGCGCCCCATTCGTGCCATGGGCAAGCACAAATGGAGACGACTTGAAGTGTTCGATAAAGGCCTCGGCTTCGAACGAACCGAAGTTCGCCGCACCCTCATCGTTCGCTCGCTCGCGACGAAGTCGCTCGTGGTAGCCACCTGCGCCGTCCTCGAGCCATACCGAAACCACATCGCCGCCGACGTCGTGCTCGGCAACGTTGCCAAGTGTGTGGAGCACTTCTTCGAGCGAGAGGCTCGCCGCGATCGCCTCGCTCACCGCGTAGAGTGAAACCGCTTCACGCAAACGCAGGTTCTCGTTTTGCAGGCGGCGCTTCTCGAGACCGCGGTGCACGACGCGTAGCACCTCTTCGGTGCGAAACGGCTTCAAAACATAATCGTACGCGCCACGTTTCATCGCATCGATCGCGGTCTCGACCGTGCCGAAGCCCGTCATGATCACAGCGATTGTATTGGGAGCGTGGATCGCCATCGCGTCGAGCAACTCGATGCCGCCGAGCCTCGGCATCTTGAGGTCGCTCAGCACCAGGTCGTAGGGCTCGCGCAGAACTTCTTCGAGCGCTGCCTGGCCATCTTCGGCGGTGCGCACGTCGTACCCCTCGAGCAAGAGGAAGTCCGAGAGCATGGCGCGGATATACGGCTCGTCATCGACGACGAGGACCCGCGGCCGCTCTCGGGGCACGAGCGAAACCGTCATGGGCACCTTTTTAGACGGGGCATGGGCCACCGAATAAACCGAACCACCGTAGACACCAGAGAACGAATTGCCCGCTCTGTACGACGAGGAAACCCAGGACCATGAGCCTCCCCTCGCCCCTGTACTCGAGCGCCCCCAGGCCACCATCGCGCGCAATCACCCAGAGCGATCGGGCGATCACCCAACCCGAGAGCGCGAGGTGAATGGGGCCAAGCGCGTTGTATCGAAGCACTCCGGCAAAATCGAAACGCAAGAGAGCCAATACGGAACGTGTCATGCCGCAACCTGGACACGGAATGTGCAGGTATTCAGCAATGGGGCAATTGAAGAAGCCGAGGGCCACCGAAGCGCCCATCGCGGCGATACCCCCGCCGATGAGGAGTGCGCGGGGAAAGAAGGGAAATGTCGGCACTGCGAGTCGCACGTTCTACCGGCGAGTGAAGCAGACCCCCCGGCCGAGGGAAAGGTGCTCATTCGTTTCTTTTCGATTGGCGCGTTATTGTGCGATGCTCGCTCGCGAACGAGGCGGGGCCATCGAGCTGCCGCGAGGAGATAACAGCGTGAAACAATCAAGTGAAATCGTGCACGCAGCAGGTGGTTATGGTCCTCCGGGTGGGGGCTTTCCGCCTCCTCCAGGGGGCGGTGGCTATGGTGGACCTCCGCAAGGTGGCCCTCCTCCAGGTGGGGGCTTCGGGCCTCCTCCAGGGGGCGGCGGTTACGGCGGGCCTCCGCAAGGTGGGCCTCCAGGCGGTTACGGCGGGCCTCCTCCAGGGGGCGGCGGTTACGGCGGACCGCCGCAGGGCTTTGGCGGACCTCCAGGGTATCCACCCCAAGGGGGCGGGAGCGGCGTCGATACGACGATGCCTCTCGTGATGTCCATTGGGTCCTGCCTCTGTTGCTGGCCTGTCGGCATCGCGTGCTTGGTCATGTTCTTCCAAGGCAAGGGCATGGCGGATCAAGGCGACACCGTCGGCGCCGAAGCGAAGCTCAAGACCGTCAAGACGCTCGGCATCGTGGGCATCAGCGTCGGACTGGTCCTTCAGATCATCGGCGTCATCGTCCAAGTAGTGATGCACAGCTGACGCACCATCAACCCGGTTGACTATGGGTCATGAAGACCCAGTACCAAGAGCGCGATCGAACGAACCCGTTCGGTCGCGCTTTCGTATTGTTCGAGGAGGGCGAGCGCGGGCGTAACCCCTGGCCGCACGGGGACCGCGAGTCGCCTTGCCACGGCTGTGAGTCCGGGTGCTTGCGCTTCAAGGAGGCGCGTTCCCCCACCATGTAACATGCGTAGGCACATTTCGATGCGCCGTATGAACCGGTAGTCGGCACGCAACGCTTCAGCCTGCCCCTGCTCTATCGCGCCCACGAACTCAAGCTGACGAAGGGCAACTTCGGTTTCTCGCGCTCTCACACGCCCATCGGCCCCGTACTTCATTTGTAACCATTGCGTTGCAAATTCAACATCAACCAACCCGCCTCGACCGACTTTGTAGTCAAAGCGCGACGTGGCCAAGTCCCCCGTCCGGCGTTCGCGGCCAAGCTCCGCCTCCATCCGCAAGCGAAGCGTCCACATGCGCGTCACGTCAGGCGATCCATGGTTGTAAGCCGCGCCTTCCGCGACAGCCATCACACGAGCGCCGAGGGCGGCATCGCCTGCGACGAACCTCGCCTTGATAAGGGCCTGCCGTTCCCAATCGTGCGCGCCAGAGCCGGCCTCGTGATACCGCACGAACGAATCGATTGGCACAACGAGCAAGCCTTGATTACCCGACGGGCGTAGCGCCGTGTCCAATTCGTAACCAGGACCGTCCTCATGCGGCATGTTGAGCAAGCGCATCGCGCGCTGGGCAACCCTCACGTAGCGTTCGGCGAATTCGTCACCGCCATTGTACACAAAAAATAGATCAAGGTCGGATCCATATCCGAGTTCCTCGCCGCCGAACTTGCCCATACCAAGCACGGCAAGTCCGCCATCGATGCCGACCGACTGCATCGCCCACGCGAGAGCAGCATTCACCTCCGCATCGGCGAGTGCAGAGAGCACGTGTGAGATGTCTCGCAAACTGAGCTCGTCAGAGAGCCCAGCAAGCCCCGCGTGCAAGGTCGTCCGCCACATGGCACGACGAAGCGCACCCACGACGAGGTGAGCGTCTTGGCGTTCATCGTCATTGAGCCTCGCGAGCTCTTCCTCTACAGAGCGCCGCGCGGACGCAGGCGTTGGCAAGTCACGCGAAAAGAGGAGAGCATCGACGAGTTCAGGGTGGCCGGCGAGCGCTTCACCAAGATAACGGCTCGCGCCAAAGAGATGCACAATGCGACGAATCGCTGCGGGCTCTTCGGCAAGCGCCTTGACGTATCCGTCAGCGATGGCAAATCGGCCGATGAACGTTCCCATCAGCCGCGCTGCCTGCTCGGGATCTGCGGCATCAAAGAGCGCGGAGAGGAGGAGTGCGGCGAACCCAGGAAAACGATCGCGCGTCTGCGAGCCAAGCGGCATGTGCGGGCGCTTCGCAAGCACGATGAGGTGGCGCGCGAGGTCTCCGAACGTCGCCAGATCTGGGCCGAGGCATCGCTCGACGTCGTCTTCAGACTGCGCCTCGATTGCCGCGAGAAGAGGCGCATACGCTTCCACCCGCAGGTCACCTCCTGGTGTTAGAGAACGCAGGCGGTCCTCTACCATGCGACGCGTTTCATCAAGAACATTGACGAACTGCGCCGGCTCGTAGCCCATCGATAAGGCAAGGCGGTCGAACGCAACGCCGGCGTCCGGCAACGCATGCGTCTGCAGCCCCGTCGCGTACTGCACGTGATGCTCGGCACGCCGCAAGAACCGGTATGCCTCGAGCATCTCGCTGCACTCGCGATCCGTCACGTATCCGCGGACGCGCAACCGCTCGAGTGCAGCGCGTGTTCCTTGCACGCGCAAGGCCTTCTGCTTGCCACCCCAGATGAGCTGCAGCGACTGCACGAAAAACTCGACGCTGCGAATGCCGCCACTTCCAATCTTCAGATCGCGACCCACTTCGCTCCCCGCCTCCGCTCGTGCTTGGTCAAGAAGCTCGACGACCTCGTAGGCCACCTGCGGGGTTACACTTTTGCGCCACACGAACGGAGCGAGCACCTCAAGAAGCTCGTTGCCGAACGCAAGATCGCCTGCACACGGCCTCGCGCGAAGAAGCGCAGCTCGCTCCCACGTGCGACCCCACGTTTCGTAATAACGCTCGGCGGCGGCGAGCGAGTTCACCAGCGGGCCTCGCGCGCCCTCGGGCCGTAGACGAAGGTCCACGCGCCACACGAAGCCGGCCTCGGTCACTTGCTCAATTGACTTGACGATCCGCTGGGTGATGCGGGTGAAGTACTCATGGATTGTGACGTCGGTCTTCGCCCCCTCGCGCTCGACGTGGCCATCGTCTGTTCCGTAGAAAGGAATCAGATCGATGTCGCTTCCGGCGTTCAGCTCGAGACCTCCAAGCTTACCCATGCCGATCACCACGAACGGACATGGCGATCCGTCCGTCGCGCACGCTTCGCCGAACCGGCCGCGCGCCCACAGCGCGGCCTCACTGTATGCAAACTGCACACAAACACCAGCTAGGAGCGAAAGTTCGCGCGCGGTCACGAGCACGTCGCTCTCGAAGAGGAGCTCGCGCGCCGCGGCACGGAGCTTCTCGCGTCGCGCAAATGTTGCAAGTTCGATTACAAATGCGTCGCCCGACAGTCCCACGAGGCGCACCGCTGCCGCACGTCGCAACGACCGAAGATCGCGGCGCCGCTCGAGCCCTCGCGCCAGCACCTGTGCGTCGTCTGGAAATGCAGCGAGCTGCGTCCCCATCGCCGGAAGCGCGTGCGCCACCGCCCTCCCCACATCAAGCACATCCGACGAAAAACCGTGAGGAGCGAGTGCGGCGACGACCTTCTGCGCGAGGTCTGTGCCGCCCATTTTCTCCCAGTCGCGCGTCATGGCGAACTGGCGACCCCGAGCGGAAACATCACGAGCACCGCCCAGTCAAAGAACACGTGCGACACGATCGCTGGCATCACGCGACCGGTGGCGCGGACCAGGCCGCCCCATACAAGGCCAGCAATAAGCGCCGCAACCACGATCAACGGGTTGAGAATGCCGGCCGTCGTTCTGAGCGCCCATAGCGTCGGCACATGCGCGAGCGCATAGAGCAACGCGGCGTAGATCCATGCGCGTGCGCGTCCCATTCGCTCGGCCAACGTTCGCATGACGAGCACGCGCCACGTCAGCTCCTCGGCGACCGCAACCACCACGATGGATAGCGCGACACGAGGTCCGTGAGAGGCGAGCACTGCGTGGCTTCCGAACTGATCGTAGACGCGACGAAGCCATGAACTGGCGATCGGATTTGGGTACACCGCGAACCGCGCACCAACATAAAACAGCGCAAACATGCCAAGCGCAGTTACAAATCCGAGAGACGCGTCTCCCCATTTCGGAGCGAGCACCACTCGTGCTTCTTGATCTTGCACAAGGCGATAGACGCCGAAGCCACCGAACAGCGCATTCGGTATCAAGATCAGCCACCAGCCCGATGGTGATCCCATTCGGGAGGTCGCGAACGCAAGGGTCGCAGCAGCGCCCACGGCACTGGTCACCAACGAAACAATCGCCCACTGAAACATCGCGGCTCAACCTAACAAAAGCGGGCCCGCGAGAAGCACAACTTTCACTTGCAAGTGGCACAATAGCTCATGTACTGATCGCAATTACAAATGAGCCCCATCAGCCCTCGTGTCGAAACCGCAGTCCACTTACTCGTCATTCTTGCGCGCGCCGCCCGCGGCGGTGAACGTGCAGCTACGTCAGAGCAGATCGCTGACTCAATCGGTACCAATCCGGTCGTCGTGCGTCGCTTGGTCGGCGTCCTTCGCAAGGCGAAGCTCGTCAACACGAAACGTGGTATCGGCGGCGGCATCACGCTCGCGCGTCCTGCCGACAAAGTCTCGATCCGCGACGCCTACGAAGCTGTCGACCGGAAGGGCGCCGCAGGGCGCGGCAAGGCCGACGCGATCGGCGTTTCGGTGTCGCAGTTCCTCGGCAAAAGCTCGTCGCAGATCGACAAGTTCCGTGCGGACCTCCTCTCGAAGTCGACCATCGCCGACGTCGAGAAGGCAGCGCCTGCAGTAACGAAGAAGCCAAAGCGCTAAGCGCTTAGGCTCTGGCCTCGACTTCAGTTCGTTGATCGACGACGTGGCCGCAAGACCACGTCGTTTTCTGTTTTTGTGCATTTGAGCCGATTTCCCGCCGAAACCAGCAGGAACGCGGGCCAGGTTGCGATCCGCCCAGCTGCCCCGTACGATAGGGACGTGGTCCGTCCTGTTGCCTCGGTTGCCCTGCTCACCGTCCTTGCCGGCCATGGGCTTGCCTGTAACGGCGTCCCCAACGACAGCACCGGTGCGGAAACAACCGCATCGTCCACGTTCGCGCTCGTATCCATTCAGCGGTCAAGCTCCGGGGTAAGCCCGACACCCCGCGTCGAGCTCGTGGCACGGTTCGTTCGCAGCCGGGCTGAGGCGACCGCCACGTTTGCGGCCCTCGGGTCGAGCTTGGGCATGCCGCAGTTGGGCATGTGTGCGCCGCTCTCGTCTCTTGCGGCGACCTCCGACGACAGCACCGGGCCGATCGAGCTGCTCGACGTCGGTCGCGTCGAGGTCGCTAGCGGCGATACTGCCAATGCGTCGCGCCAGACCGTGCTCGAACCGCGCGAATTACCGAACCTCGGCGACTTCGCGCGCGGCACGTTTTACGCGCTTGCCGCTAGCTCGGACGCGACGCCAGGCGCGCGCTATGACGTCAAGGTGGGCGGAAGCAACGACTTCGGTCCCTTGTTCGTTTCCGGCATCGCTCCTCAAGAGCCTAGCCATATCGCCTTCAACGGCGTGGTCGCCACCGGCTCGTCAATCAACTTGAGCAATGCGCGCGCGCTCCGCATCACGTGGATGAGCGATGACACCACCGCGAACACCGCGAACGACATCGTGTACGTCGACACGAGCGATGCCACCTCCCATGAAACGATGCGATGCGCGGTCGCTGACACGGGCGTCGCCGAAGTGCCGCCACCGGCGGGTGAGCGCGGGCAGGTTGAAGTGCACCGCCTGCGCAGGCACGCTGCCACCCCGACGACTGAGCTGCGGTTCGACTTCTATCGCTCGTTCACATTTGCGCGCTGACCGATGGTTTCAGGGCGTCGCTTTGTTTTCTTTCTCTCGGCTGCGTTCCTCGCCTTGCATGCCAGCAGCATTGACGCTGCAGGACCTCGGAAAAAATCCTCGGCGACAAAAAAACATCCGCGCGTGAACCACGTGCAGGCAATGGTCGGCTGGCACGCGGCAGATCCGAGCAAGACCGCACCGCTGGATGGTCAAGGGCGGCCCATGCTCACGCTCCACACGATCAACCAGGAAGAGGCGTTGTCCATCCCCGCGCTCTCAGACGAGGGAGGCTTTCGCGCGCGTGACCTCGACCGCGTCGCACACCTTTTGCGCTCGAAGAGCGGGATTCAACACCCTGTTGAGCCACGAACGCTCAACATTATTTACCGAATTCAACGCAAGTTCGGCGCGCACGAAATTCGCGTCATTTCGGGTTATCGCAACCCTAAAAAGGGCAACCATTCCAACCACGGCAAGGGCCGCGCGATTGATTTTATCGTGCCCGGCATCCCCGACTTAGACGTTGCCAAATACGCACGCGAGATCGGATTTGTGGGGGTGGGCATCTATCCGACCAGCCAATTCGTGCACGTCGACGTGAGACCGCGCAGTTACTTCTGGGTCGACTACAGCGGCCCAGGAAAACGTAACCGAGAACGAGGCATTTCGCCCGAGCTCGCCCTCTGGAGCGATCAGCAAGCGACGGCGCGAGGCGAACGCGGCATCGAGCCCTTTGGGGTCATGACCGACGTCGATAAAGCCGCCGAAGCCCGCCACAGCGCCGTCGAAGAGATGCCGGAGGAAGACGACGAGGACGACGACGGCGCGGAAGGCGGCGGTGACTAACCCACTCGATCCCGCGATTCAGGCGCTCGTCGACGCGGAGCAACTCGACGCGGCCGCTGCCCTCGCCGAGCAGCGCGGGCAGGCCGGGCTGGCCGTCGACCTGTTTGAGCGTGCGTGTTCCTTTGAGCGGGCGTGCAATGCCGCGCTCACGATGGGCAACCCACGGCGAGCCGCTGCCCTCGCCCTGCGAGCGGGTGATGAAACGCTGTTCCTGAGCGCGCTGGCACAACTGCCTGTCGACGATTGCGCCAAGGTCGCGTTTGACGCCGAGAGGGCACGGTTCTTCAGGGGCGCGGCGCTCGCTTACGAACGCCTTGAGCAGTGGACACGCGCGGCCACCGCGTGGGAAGCGGCGCGCGAGTGGGGAGCCGCTGCTCGATGCTACGAGCTCGAAGACGGCGGCGCTGGGAATGCCGCGAAAGCGCTCGAGGCGGGCCTGCGACACGAACCCGATCGCGCCGATTGGCTGCTCATGATCGGGCGCTTGCTGGTTTCCCACGGCAAATTCGAAGCGTCCATGAAGTACCTTCAGCGCGTCCCGAAGGGCACGACCGAGCACACCGAAGCAATCAAGTTGCTTTACCATGCAGCGAGCGCGCTTGGGCTCTCCCGCGTGGCACCGGAGGCGAAGGCTCACTTGGGCGAGCAAAACGCAACCGACCTCCTCCTCGGACGCTACGAACTGATCGCGCAATGGGCGTCGACACCCACCGCGCGCATCTTGCGCTGCCGCGACCGCACCTCAGGGCACGAGGTTGCCCTCAAGTGGTTCGGGCCCCTCGGGCTGTCCGCGGATGCCGCGGATGGGGGCGGAGCCACCGCGTGCTTCATCCGTGAGACCCGTGCGCTCCAGTTGTTGCGGCACCCACACATTGTTCGGCTGATTGACTATCATGAGGATGGCCCCGTGCTGGTGTTTCCCTGGATGACCGGTGGCACTCTCGGCGATCTGATCGCGCGCGGCCCGATCGTTCCTGCGCGCGCGGTTGAGATTGTGTCTGCGATCTTGGACGCCGTTGGAGAGGCACACCGCATCGGCATTCTTCACCGCGATCTCAAGCCGACCAACGTTCTCTTCGACGACGCTGGCACGCCGTACCTCGCAGACTTCGGAGTCGCGCACATGGGCGATGCCTCGGTCACGATGACAGCGGCGGTCATCGGCACTATCGGATTTATGAGCCCTGAGCAACGCAAAGGCTGTGCTGCGTCGCCGCGGAGCGACCTCTATGGCGTTGGCGCGCTTCTCATTGCAATGCTCACCGGTGAGCAGCAAGACATCGGGCGCGCGCCGGCACCTTCTGCCTGTCATCGCAATCTCACTCCGGACCACGACGCGTTGATCGCCACACTCCTCGCGATCGACCCGGGCGAGCGCCCTGAAACCGCATACACCGCAAAGTCACTTTTGTTCACGATCGTTTGGCCTGGAACACTCGAACCCATGTTGGTGCCTCGTGCACCCATTCGCGATGCCACGCCCAGCTCTGTCCGCAACCGGCTCTCAGGGACCGGAGTCGACACGTTCACGGGCAACTCGATTGATGCATTGCCTCTGACGCCGGATCGCCTTGTGCGCGCAAGGGTCTTTGCGCGTGTGCGCGCCGCGGCATTTCAAACCGTTCTGCGAGTGGACGAAGCGCGCAACGAGCTCTGGCTAGAAAGGCGGTCAGAAGACCTTGTCGCGCGCATTTCGCTACATGAAAGCGCGTTGATTATCCACGCGCTTGACGATTTATGGACCCGTGGGCATGGCCACGGGCGCCTCTCGCAGGGCGGCCTCTATCGTGACGGACTCGGATGCCTGCGCATCGCGTTCTCTGACGACACTCATGCAACGCGCGAATGCGACATGCTCGCCATTGCTTCGCTCACGGCGCCTCAATAAGGGGCATGAGCAGCGCGAGAATGCGCTCGGTAACCTCGTCGATCGATCCTGCGCCGTCGAGCACAACGATGCGATCGGTCGGCATGTGGCTCGGCAAATTGCGATAAAAGATAGCGAGCGCCTGTTGAACCTCGTTGCGCTCATAAAGCTCGGCCGCCTGTCCGCGGGCGCTTCGTCGCTCTGCAGCACGTTCGGATCCGACATCGAGGACGACGGTCAGGTCCGGCCGCATTGCGTAACGATTAAGGCTGCGAATCCAATCGATGGCGCCGTCGTCACCACCGCTGGTCACGCTTTGGTATGCGAGGCTTGATGCATCGTAACGGTCTGAGATCACAATGCCGCCATCCGCCACATAAGGGGCGATCTCGGCATCGACGTGGTCGAGTCGATCGGCTGCGAAGAGCAACGCCATCGTTGCCCAACCGGGCGCCTGCCTGCCGGGCAAGACGATTCTGCCCGAGAGCACTTGGCGAATCATCGCACCAACAGGCCCTTGACTTGGCTCGCACGTCGATCGCACCGAAAGTCCATGTTGAGCAAGGCGGTCACGAAGGCGCGCGACCTGCGTGGTCGTGCCCGCCCCATCGATGCCCTCGAGTACAAAGAAGCGACCCCTCTTTTTCACGCGTTGCCCTCTCTCCACAACGTCCATGTCTATCACCCCACGATCACGGGCGCGTCTTCCCCGAGCACGACGTTGTCGATGAGCCGGGTTTGCCCGACATGGCACGCGATCGCGATGAGTGCGCGATCGTCAATTTTATTGTCCATCAGAGGCGAAAGAGAGTCCGCGTCGACAACCTCGACATAGTCAACGTCGTCGGCTGCGGCTTCAACCTGCACGCGGGCCACGCGCGCAAGGGTCGCTGCATTGCGTTCTCCACTCGCGAATGCGGCTTGGGCCTGCGCAAGACTTCGCGGGATCGCAAGGGCGCGCGCACGTTGCACGGGCGACAAGTAGAGATTGCGAGAGCTCTTCGCGAGACCGTCAAGATCGCGGACAGTAGGAACGCCGATCACGGTGGTGGGTAGGCGCAAGTCGATCACAAGGCGCCTGATGACAGCGAGCTGTTGGTAGTCCTTACGCCCGAAGACCGCTGTGCACGGTCCCACAATCGCAAGCAACTTGGTCACGACCGTCGCAACGCCTTCGAAGTGGCCTGGCCTGAAGCGTCCGCAGAGAGGTGCCGCGACAAGTGGAACGTTGACGCGGGTTTGCTCCCCGGCCGGGTACATTTCAGCGACGTCCGGCGCGAAAAGCAGATCGGCGCCCACAGCATCGAGTTTCGCGAGGTCGGCTTCCAAGTCGCGTGGGTAGCGTGCAAAGTCCTCGTTTGGCCCAAACTGCGTGGGATTCACGAAGATCGATGCCGCAACGATGGGTGCGTGGCGCTTCGCTTCAGTGACGAGTGCGAGGTGGCCTTCGTGCAGTGCGCCCATGGTCGGCACGAACCCAAGCCCGCGAACGCGAGCCTGATCACACGCGGCACGGAACGCGGCAACGGACCGTAGAACTTGCGCCATGCCGCCAGACTCCTGCGAATGAGACTCGAAGGCAAGCGCCCGCGAGTGCTACAAACGCCTGGTGAAACCTATGGGACGAAGCTCAGCAGTGCTTGCGTGCGTACTGGGAACCATGGCCATCTCGACGGCGTGCGGGTCGCGCGCGCCTCTTGATTTCGAGCTCTACGATCAAGACGGTGGCGGCGTGCTGACGGCGGACGGCAGCCCCGTGGGTCCGAGCGGCTCTGACGGCGGACCCATCGGCCCAGACGGCGGACCCGTCAAGGTCGATGGCGGGGGGCCCGGCATTCCTGACACGGGCATCCCTGCGGTCAATTGTGGCGTGTGCATCGCCAGCAATTGCGGGCAAAATGTAGTCACATGCGTTGCAAATACCGGCTGTCGCGACGTGCTTCAGTGCGCCATGCTCAACTGCCTTCAAGGCGGCCTCGATCCAACGTGCCTCTTTAAATGTGCCTCCAGCAATCCGAGCGGCGCGCTGCAGGCGAGCGCCGTGCTTCAGTGCGTCGCCACTAGCTGCGGCGACAGCTGCATTTCCGCATTCGGAAGCGGCAGCGGCGGACCCGGCGGCATCAGCGGTGGTGGGGGTGGTGGGGGTGGTGGGGGTGGTGGCAACGGCGGCGGTGCGCCA
>CAMBEV010000067.1 GCA_945865595.1 Nannocystis exedens
CCCATGTCGTTCACGGGGAAAAAATCGCCGGCGATAGAGCGCACCACGCGAACGCGCCCCCCAACAGGTGCGTGAACGCGGTGGTAGTCGCGCGGCGACAGGTAGACGACGCAGGCCGCTCCCCCCTCGTACGCTGCCGCCGAGGACTCGCTGCCGAGGAGCTCACCGACGCGATACGGCCGCCCTTTGACGACAAATGTGCGCTCACTGGTTACAATTCCCATGGCGTCGAGTCGGCCATCTGCAGGTGAGACCGCAGCTCGGTCGTCAGACGCGATCGGCCTCGCACCGGGCCGCAGCGTGCGCGTGAAAAAGGCGTCGAAGCTGGGCCACTCGTTGTCGGTGCAATCGTGCAGATCGACATCGTAGGCACGCTGGTATGCAGCCACGACCCGACGTCCGAGCCACCCGGGCCACGTCTTCTCGGCGAGCGCGCCCGCCATCTGACTAATGCGCTCGCGCGGGAGGTTTTTGATCACCTTCGCGGCCGCGTGGACGAGGGGCTCCTTCACGACGAAGAATCGTATCGCAGTTTGGGCCGCGCGGGCCCACAGAAACCGGAGGCGCAATCAAGGCTCGCTTGGCGGCACATCAAGAGCACGCGAAGCCGCGCAAAGGGCTGGCCGGAGAAGCACCTGGGGGGCCTCGGTGAAGGGCCTCGCCTGGCACGCAGCCTCGAAACCGAATGGATCTTCCGATACTGCACGCTCGGACGCTGCCAACGACATGCCCGGGTCGCGGGTCGACGCAAGGCGCGCTCGGAGCGCCCACCACGGGCCGGACCCACCCGTCAAGCGCTCGGGCTGCGCAAGCGACCAGGCCTCATCGGCCTTGCCCGCCGCCTCAAGTCCGCGTCCCCGCAACGTGGCTGCGCGCGGGTCGAACGGCGCTTGCCCGATATCGCCGAGTTCCACCAACGCAGCGTCGCGGTCGCCTCGCCTCTCGAGCAACTCGAAGAGGCGCATGCGCTCGTTCAACTTCCGCACCCCCTTCACTGCCTGAGTAACCGGCGGCTTCGGCGCCAGCACGGGGAGCCTTGAAAGCCACGCCCGCCATCGCTTTTCCCAATCGCCCAAGGGAGCGCTCGTTGCTTTCTTCAGCGCGTCGTCAACCGTATTGACGCTCCTTAACTCGGAGAAAAACGAACGCATCGTGTCGATGCTCGTTTCGCGCACGAGGAATCCGCAAAAACTCTCGACCTCGGCGTACGCGACGGAGGCTTGTTGTGCGCTCGGCAAAGTCGCGAGCGAGTTCCCAAGCTTGTCGAGCGGAAGGTCAAGTTTCTTTGCTATTCCGTCGCGTACCGTGAGCTCGGGGTTGCTTCGCGCGTCAAACGGATTTGGCTCGCGCCACCGCACTTGCTGTCGCTTGGCAAACCCCTCTTGAAGCCACAAAGGCGCGCGATCGATTGTGAGGCGCGTGAGCGCGAGATGGGTGAGCTCGTGTGCAAGCGTGTCGCGCCAGTCAAATCCGAACGCCATCGCACGCGGTGAGATCATGGTGACCTTGCCCCATTTTGCTACTGCGGCCGTACCCGTTGTTTTGGCCGCGGCGTAAGGCAGACCCGTCATCGCGGACAGCGACAGCTGATCGCGCACCACGACAATTCGCGTCGGACGGGGCCAATCGGCGCCTAGCTCTCGCTCGAGCATCACGCGGGAGCTCACGACCGTGTCGACGATCAAAGGAAACATCGCCTGATCACTTTCGTCCTGAAACCGCACCTCGACGCCAGAGGGAGCGTCCGTCACAACGGTCACTCCTGCGGTCACGCGCGCGCACCCCTCGGCGACTTCCAACATATGGTCCGTTTCCTCATCGTGGGGAACAGACGCGGCAGCCTCTGCGACCCGATCGCAATCGCCGGTGTAGAGACGCAGCCGCGCATTTTCGGTAGCGATCGCCGGCGATCCACGATTTGTATACTCAAGAAGACGAGCGGCTTCGGCGGTGTCATGCCGCATGATAAGCGCTCGAATCACCGCTGCGTCGGGAGCAAACTCGGCGCGCGAATCGACGCTCGCGCTGAGCGAGGCCACCACCACGAGGACGGCGGTCGTCAACTTTGTGAACCACCGCTTCATCGCAAGAGGCCCTCGCTGTAACGGCGCACGGCCTCACGAATGCGCGGCCCCGCCGGCCTTCCTAACCCTCGCTGAATGCGCTCGCGCAGCTCATCTGGGCCCTTGTGCTTGTCGGATCCAGGGACGTCGGCGTCCAAATCGCTCGCCTTCAGGCCGTCCTCGCCTTTGCCGCCCTCTCCCTTCTCACTCAGCTGCTCGACCGCGCGCTCGAGCTCCCGCTGGGCACTCCGCTGCTTCTCGAGTGCTTGGCCGCGATCGGCCTTGCGGAGCGATTGGGTCGCGTCTTCTGCGTGCCTGTGTGCGCGATCGAGCGAGTCCTTAGCGTCGTCAGGAAGGTCGTCACCGAGCCCTCGCATGCGACCCACTCGCTTCGTGAGTTCGTCCTGCTTCTTGGTTTGCTCGCGAAGCTTCTCAGGCGAGCCTCCCTTGCCCCTAGTTTGTAGCTCACGCTGCATTGTTTCGATCGCGGTGCGCTCTTCACCCAGCTTCCGCTTTGCCTCCGCGGCCTCACCTTCACCGTCCCGCGACCACGGGCTCTTTCTCGCCATGCGGCGCGCCTCGTCGAGTTCGGACTCCGCCGTTCGAAGGGCCTCAACCGCGTCGGCGATCTTGCCTTGCTCAAGCGCCCGGGCTGCACGCTCTGCTTGCTCCTTGCCCGACGCACCTTTGCTCGTCCACGAGTCGCTACCTTGCCCCACGCTCGGTAAGGGCTTTGCGGCCTGCCGCACGCTTTGCGCATGTTTCAACAGCTCGGACTTTGCGGTGTCATCACCCGCCAACGGATCACCGTCATCGGAGTTCTCATCGGCAAGTTGCTTTTGGTCACGGGCCGTACGCTGAATTTCATTCGCCGCGTCGTTGAACGCGCGATCGAGATCATCACCGCCCCCGCGGTCACCGCCAGGGTCAGCCGACTCGCCGCCGCCCCCTCCCGGACCGCCCCCCCCCGAGCTCTGCATCGCGAAATCTGCGTTGTGAAGACGGGCCGCGAGATCACGTGACGATAGTTCTGCGACCCGCCACTTTCGCTCCGCGCGCGCGCGGCCCACGCGAGCCAGGTCACCTTTGATCACTTGCCCAAGCTCGCGCCCGAGCGGGCCAAACGTGAGCATGTAGGGTGTGCCATCGCTGAGAACAGTCAATGCACTTGACATAATGACGCCCTCGGCCGAAACGCGCTGCATGGCGGCGAACGCGTTGACGAGCTCATCAGCCGAGACGGCAAGCTTTTTCGATGACGCTTTTGCACTGGCGACGTCGAGCCCCATCGCGATGCGATCGACCATCAGGGCAAAGTCCTCGACCACGGTTCGCAGTGGCCGCAGGTCGGTCTTCGTCTCGAATTTGCTCGCCTCAAGACGCACCTTCTCGAGCAACTTGCTGATGCGGCTTGCCAGCCGGGCCTTGAGCCTCACGTTCGGGCGATCGAAGGCGAGCGCCTCGAGCGCCAGCTGTCGGAGGTCGCGAGACTGCTTACGCCACTTTTCGTTCCAACCCTTGACGTCCACATCGGCGTTTGATTTCGTGGGCTTGGAGAGCAACGTCGCGAGCAGATCGATCGCCGCGTCGCGCGCTTTGCGCAGGGCCGCCTGACGCAGAGACTCTGATTCCCCGACGCGCGGAGGGACCAGCACGATCGCCTCGCTCCTGCCCCACTTCGGGCCACTCACGGTGTCGTTGTCGCGGGCCTCAATGTGCACTTCGACGGGTGACGTGGCCTCCGCGATCATCGTCTCGCTAAGCCGAAGAGTGCGTGCTCCGCTGTCCGTGCGCGTGTCGAGGTCAAAGTGGGAAAGCGACCGCCTCACCTCGCGCGAACCTGCACGCATCACGAGTTCGACGTCGCGCAAGCCGTGATCATCGGACGCTTGATATCGAAGCGCGATGGAAGGCGGCAAATTGCGATCGGCGAGTGACAGCTGAAGCGGCGCGCCTTCAAGCTGGACCTTTGGGGGCTCGTCGTCGATGACCCCCAAGGCGAGGGCCGTGAAGTCCTCGATTGCCACGTCACCGAATCGCGCCCGGACCCGCAGCCGCGCAGGCGCCGTGAGCGTCCAGTGGGCCACGAAGCCACCCTGCCCATCGTCAATTAACGGAACTTCTTTCTCGCCGTCTGAAAGAACAAACACACGTGGCGTCGTGAGCAAGGAGGCACGCACGGTGAGTACGGTTCCCTTCGGGTGACGCGACAGCCCATCGACCGAGACCGTCTTTTCTGGCTCGTGCAAATACGCCGGCGGCCGCGCGTGCACTTCGAGCTCGCTCACATAAGGGAGCTTTACCGGAGCAAGGCCGTGGCGCGAAAGAAGCACGTCCGCGCCCTCGACAAGCCGAATGAACATCGCGACCACAGCAAAACTGGTCACAACAAAACATGCAATGGACGCAAGCCGAACCCGCCGTGCAAGGCGTCCTTCGCGCACGAGAAGTTCACTCGCAGGAATCCGCATCATGGCGCGCGCGACAGCAAGGGCTGCCAGTTCGGCCGACTCTAGGTACGTTGGGGCTCGCTTCTCGGTCCGCATCACACGGTCAAGCGCATTGACTTCTCGGCTCGCCCGCCTACCCGCGATGCGAACCAGGCGCGCGTGCGGATCGCCTCGCCGAAAGTGCCGCAGAATCAGTGCGGGCAGCACCGCCCACAGAATCATCAAGAACGCGGAGGCCACACGGAAGCGATCGGTCCCTACCCGCGCAATGAGCAACGCGCCGACGCATGCGAGCAAGCATGTGACGACAAGCGCACCCCGACGGGTTGACGTCCATATGCGGTCGCATCGCGCGACGAATTCGGCGGTCGCCTCCTCGGGCCTCACGACCGCCAAATGTAGCCGATGCGGACCCTCAACGAGGCGGAGGATTTACAGGAATCGGAAACGGGAACTCGCTCGGAATCGCGAAAGGCGGAAAGCTCGATGGGAACCCGCTCGGAAACCCCGTTGGAAAACCGGTTGGCAGCGGCGGAAAGGTCGGCAATCCGTTTCCTGCGTCGAATACCGTCGGAGGACGGCCGCCATCGGGAAAACGCGGGAAGCCCCCATCGAACTGCGGCCGAGGCGGCAGCACCGTACCCGTGCCCGTACCCGTGAGCGGGGGAGGCACGTTACCGTTCGGGAGTGGCGGAATGTCCGACACGGTCGCTGACGGCGGCGGGGTAACGGGATCGGCGCCAGCTTCAGGCACGCTTGGGGGCGTATGGCCAGAATCGGCAACCTCGTTGGCGGGTTCGTCCTGATTGTTGATCAGATAGACCGCGACGACGCCCGCCGCGACGAGGAGCGGAACCAGCACGAACACTGCGATCAGTGCGCCATTGCCCTTCTTCGCGCGCATCGACGGGTACGTTCCGCCCGCACCTGGATAGCCTTGCCCATAGGCGCCGGGGGGGCCGTAGCCAGGCGACGACCCATAGTTTCCGTATGCGGGTGGCATGGGCGTCATGACCGCACCCACCTCTGTGCCGCGCCGGACTCCCGGTCCGCCAACAGCACCGCCAACAGGACCGAAGGCGCCGCGCGCAGCCGTCGCCGCCATCACGGCTTCGACGGGAGCGCCCTGCATCGTGCTCTCGCGATTCGCTTCAGCATATGGCGCGCCCGCTTGTGCGCCTGCTTGTGCGCCTGCTTGTGCAATGGCGGCACTTACATTTGGCGCAACCGCGGGCATCGGCCCCGTCGCGGGCCGCTTCCCCTTCGCCAACCCCTCGAGCGCGATGCGCATTTCAGTCGCGTTGCCAAAGCGCATCTCGGGACGTGGTGCGATGGCGCGGTGCACAAGCCCCGCAAGCTCGGGTGGCACTTCGGGCGCTGCGGAAAGGAGAGGCTCAACGTCGCCACGCTCAACCTTCGCAGCCACGATGCGGCCGTCGTCCCCTGTCGCCGGCCGGCGTCCAGAGAGCATTTCGTACAGCATGACGCCGATGGCGTAGATGTCAGACCGCGCGTCAGCTTGATCGGCCGAGCGCGCTTGCTCAGGCGCCATGTATTCAGCGGTGCCCATGAGCACGCCGGCCATGGTGAGATTTTTCTGGCCCTCGGCCCGCCGCAGCTTCGCAATACCAAAGTCAATTAACTTGATGACTGGCTGCGAGCCGACGAACGTCACAAACACGTTCTCGGGTTTCAGGTCACGGTGGATGATGCCGAGCGCGTGCGCGGCCTCGAGACCGAGCAGCATTTGGCGCGTGTACTCACACGCTGTGGGAATCGTGCAGCGACGCTGGCGCTCAAGCAATGCGGAGAGCGGCTCGCCCTGAAGAATCTCCATCACGATGTACGCGATGCCATCGGCAGTGCGATCGATATCGGTCACCTGCACGACGTGAGGGCTTCGGATTTGCGCCGACACGCGCGCTTCTTGGAGGAAACGCTCGACGAGATTGGTGCGCACGGCAAGCTCAGGATGCAACACCTTGATCGCGACCCGCGTACCGAGCATGTCATGCTGCGCTTCGTAGACCGCGCCCATACCGCCATCGCCCAAGAGGCGCAAAATGCGGTACTTCCCGTTGATCAGATCGCCCATACGCAGCAAAGTGTACGGAGGATACGACGGCTGGGGCGTGAGGGCGACTGGTTCGGTACTTATGTTGGCAGTGCCAACGCCGCATGCCGCGGCGAAGCCCCACGCGCGTATGCCCTTCGCGCCAGCCGATCACACAGGTCAACCATCGGGATGCCCGAAATCGCGGCCTCTTCTGGGAACAAACTCGTCGCCGTAAAGCCCGGCAACGTATTCACTTCGAGCAGCGTCACGCGGTCAGGCTCACCCTCATCGCCCACGATGAAATCCGCACGCGCCAGGTCGCGACAGCCAAGTGCAGCAAACGCACCCACCGCCACCGCCTGCACCTTGACAATCAATGCGCTTGACCAGTTTGGAGGGCACTCGTGAACGCTTCGCCCGGGAGCGTACCTGGCTTGATACGTGTAGAACGCATCGTGAGGCGTCAGAATCTCGGTCGGAGGAAGTGCGCGCGGCCCATCGCCCAAGTCGAGCACGCCGCAAGTGGCTTCGCGCCCCTTCGCGTAGTGTTCGACGATCGCGGTGTCGTCGATCGCAAAGACCGTCTGGAGGGCGCGCTCGACAGCGTCGATCGAATCAGTCGACTCGATGCGCGTCACGCCGATCGCCGAGCCGTGATGTGCGGGTTTGATCACGATGCGCGAACCCACTTCGCGCCGGGCGATCACCGCCGCCTCCGCAACGGGCTGCCTGTGCAAGCGCAGCCCTTTAGCGCACGGAAGCCCAGCCTCTTGAAATAAAACTCTCGCAGTTCCTTTGTCCATCGAGAGTGCGCTCGCGAGGACACCCGAGCCCACGTACGGCAGTTGCAGCACCTCGAGCAGCCCTTGCAGCGAGCCGTCTTCGCCGACCTCGCCGTGCACGATCGGAAACACCACGTCGAACTCGCCTATCCGCAACGACTCGGCAAGCCGCGCGTCGAGCTCGAACGTCGTCACGCGATGACCGGCCTGTGCAAGCGCATCGGCGATGCCCTTTGCGGAGGCGCGGCTCACCTCGGCCTCGGTCGACGGACCACCTTGAATGACCGCTACCGACAGCACCCTCACGTCGGTGCCTCAGCGCTTTCCTTCCCCGTCAAATCAATCAACTCAATTGACAATTTTGCCGCAAATTCGAAAATTCGCGGGTCGCGGTAGAACTCACCGAACGCGATCCGTAAGACACCCGCGTTGCCGATGAGCTTGAAGCAGTTCCAGCAGGGCGAGGCAGTCACGTAAATCGCACTGCCGTCGATACGCGCCCCGTTGCGAGCCGCCTGGACGATCGCGTTCGCTTCGGCGTGCACGGTACGGACGCAGTGGCCGTCCTCCATCAGGTGGCCCTCGTCGTCGCAGTGGGGCAGCCCACGGATCGAGCCGTTGTAGCCCGTCGCCAAGATGCAACGATCGCGAACGATGACCGCGCCAACATGCTTGCGGTCACAAGTGGAGCGGGAGCCCACTTCGCGCGCGATGTTCATGAAGTACTCGTCCCACGACGCTCGTTCACGCGACATGGGTGTGACTGTCTCAAAGTTCGGCGGTGCAAACAAGACCACAGACGTCTGGTATGTCAGTTCCCCTTCGAAATAAACACGACCTCAAGCCGCGGGTTCTTCGCCCTCGCATGGGGATCACTCGGATGAAGTACAGGCAAGCGTGCGCCCGCATCATGCGATCGCATCGCCGCTTCCGCCACGCCCTCTTTCGCTAGCAGCTTCGTTGCACCATCGATACGCGCGGCGGATTTTCCTGGCGCATCATCGTGCCCTACGAGCTGCACCGCCATGGCAGGATGTGCGAGCGCCACGCGAGCAAGCGAACGCAATTTCTCTTCTGTTTGAAACCCTTGGAGGGTCACCAACACGCCGCGTTCGTCGCGGATCGGAAACCAGCCGGCGCGCGAGAGGTCATCGAAGAGCGTCTCGATGCTCGTTTCTGGCTTTCCGCCGTCGGTGTCGTTTCGCGCATCGTTTCGCGCATCGCCCAGCGCGCGCAGGCACGACTCGCGTGCCGCGATCGCTTCACTGAGAGCGCCGCTTTGGGATCGCGCATGGTCGACTTGCTTTACCGCCTCCGTATAGACCTCGCCCTTTGCTCCGAGTAGTTCAGCAGCTTGACAAATAAGCGATGCCTCTTCGGTAAGCGCGACAGCTGCCTCGCTGCGAGCCTTTGCCCGCTCGGGGCTCGCCTTGCCGAATACCGGCCTGCGCAGCTCGTTCGCCACGAGAAGACGTTTTTGCAACTCAGCAAGTTCTATTTCGAGACGTGAGACATCACCCTTCGCCTCGCCCGCCTTCGTTTCTGCGGTCGCGAGTTTATCCTTTGCAGCATTTTCGTCGCGCTCTGCCCGATCGAGGCGTGCCTTGAGAGCCGCTCGCTCGAACCATGCACGCGCGGTTGAGGCATAGGCCTCGGCCGACGCCGGGTCGCCCTTGCGTTCGGCTTCGATCGCGAGAGCTCGCAAACGTTCAGCCTCTCGGTAAGCGGGGGACGACTGCGCCTCGATGACGAGAGGGGCCCTTCGAACCGCGTCGAGCTCGGTGAGCGGAACAGACGGCGGAAGACGGGGGACGCCGCACGCAAAGAGGAGCGCACATGGCGCAAGGATGAGGGCACGCACTAGTTTCCGCCTCGCTTCGTCTTGCCGCGCGTCGTGCCCCTTGGGTGTTTAGACCGCTCTTCAAGCGGCGGAACCGGCTGCGTCTCGACACGCGAAACCTCCGCGCGGGTGCGAGAAACTTGGCGCGCGAGCATCTCGTAGTCGGCACGGGCTCGTTGCTCGGCGTCGACTAGGTTCAGCACTTTGCTGCGCGCTTGGCCGGCCTCGAGCTCGCGGCGGCTCACTTTCACGATCTCGCTGCCGAGCTCTGCCCAGGCACGCGCCTCAGCCTCTGCGAGGGTCGACCGAGGACCGTCACCGATGCTCCGCAGCTGGTTGGCGCGGTCCAGTGCTGCCCTTGCCCTGCGCACCGGCTCTGCGACAGCTTCGGTGGCTTCAGGCGCAAGCGAAAGCGCTACCAGCAAACGCTCGGCGTACATGGCGTCTGTCGGTTCGGAAGCAGAACCCGAAGGCGATAGGGCCATCAACAAAAGCCCGAATACCCAAACCGCCGAGAGCCGCATTGGATGAGGAACTAGCCTCTCGCTAAGAAAGCCGCAACAATCCTCTGCAGACCTATGATCGCGTTCGCCGACATCGAGCTCGCCCGACAGCGCATTCAACATCGCGTTGCTGTCACACCATGCTCCTACAGCGAGCGACTCTCCCAGATGACCGGAGCCAAGGTCTGGCTGAAGTTCGAGAACCTTCAGATGACGGGCTCGTTCAAGGAACGCGGGGCGTGCAACAAATTGCTGTGCCTCACGGAAGAGGAGCGCGCACGCGGCATCATTTGCGCGAGCGCAGGCAACCACGCGCAGGGCGTCGCCTATCACGCGGCTCTGCTCAACATCGACGCAACGATCGTGATGCCGGAGGGCACGCCGGTCGTCAAAGTGCAATCGACGCGTGAGTTTCTTGGAACGCACGGCCGGGTGATTCTCGCGGGCGCTAACTTTGACGAGGCGTGCGAGCGCGCCACTTCTATTCGTAACGATGAAGGTCGTATTTTCGTGCATGCCTTCGATGATGATCTCGTCATCGCGGGTCAGGGAACGATCGGCCTCGAACTCCTCGAGCAAAATCCGTATCTCGAAGCGGTCGTTGTCGCCGTCGGCGGCGGTGGCCTTATCGGCGGCGTCTCGGTCGCCATCAAGGAGACAAACCCCCGTATCAAAGTCTACGGCGTCGAGACCGAAGTGCTGCCGAGCATGATCCGTGCGATCGAGGCGAAGGCTCCTGTGACGGTGCCGGCCGCGCGCACCATCGCAGAGGGCATCGCCGTGCGGGCGGTGAGCCAGCGCACCCTCGACCTCGTCAATCGCTACGTCGACGGCGTCGTGACCGTCGACGAGGAAGAGATTGCGCGCGCGATCCTGCTGCTCCTCGAACGTGAAAAGACCGTGGCCGAGGGTGCGGGCGCTGTGCCTCTTGCAGCGCTCTTGGGCGGGCACTTACCTGCCCTCGCGGGGAAAAAAGTAGGACTGATCGTCTGCGGCGGAAATATCGACGTCAACGTGATCTCGCGCATCATCGAACGCGGCCTCGTGCGCAGCGGGCGCATTGTGCGGCTCGAGGTTCGCATCGCAGACGTCGCAGGTTCGCTCGCGCGACTCACCACACTGCTCGGAAGCCTGCACGCGAGCATCATCGAGATTCACCACGACCGAACGTTCTCGGACGCATCACTCAACGAAACCATGGTCGAGGTCGTGCTTGAGACGCGCGGGTTCGAGCACGTGGACGAAATCGTCAAGGCACTTGCTGAATCCGGTTACACCGCAGAAAGCATGAACGCGGCAAGCCGCTCCGCTGCTTCAAGGGTCACCGCATTGTAGAGCGAGACGCGAATACCCCCCGCCGAACGGTGCCCCTTAAGGCCCACGAAGCCTGCCTTCTCAGCCTTTGCAACGAATGCCTCTTCAGCCGCCTCGTCGGGCAATCGAAAGACGACGTTCATCAGGCTGCGTTGCGATGCTGCCACGGGGCAGCGGTAGAACCCATCGGAGGCTGCAATGGCTCTGTAAATGGCACTCGCCTTGGCACGATTGGTTCGCTCGATGGCATCGAGCCCCCCCTGCTTCTCGATCCAGCCGAGCACGAGGTCGACCAGGTAGATCGCGAACGTTGGCGGCGTGTTGTAGAGCGAGTGGGCCTCGTCGTGCGTGCGGTACTGAAGCACTTTCGGAATCGCGCGATCGCCTTGGTCAAGGAACTTGCGTTTCGCAATGACGAGCGTCACACCGCTGGGGCCGAGGTTCTTTTGTGCGCCAGCGTAGATCAGCGAAAAGTCAGCCACGTTGACGGGGCGCCACAACATGTCACTCGACATGTCACAAATCGTCGCGATGCCACGAGCTTCGAGCGAAGGAAGCGCGTCATCGATGCCGTACTGAATCCCATGGATCGTCTCGTTGCTTGCATAGTGCACATACGCCACATCGCTGGCGACCGACCATGTCGCGACCGGCGGGGCCGATTCGTAACTGCCTTTGCTATTTTTTGACGTCGCCGCAATGAGCGCCTCAGCCCCACGGGAGGCCGCTGCAAGCTTCGCTTCGCCGAGGGCTTTTTCGCCCCACGTCCCGTTCACGACGTAGGCCGCTCGGCTGCCCGCACCGAGAAAATTGAGCGGCACTTGCGCAAATTGCATCGACGCGCCGCCCTGCAAGAACATGACGCTGTAATCGTCAGGAACTTTCATCACCCGACGCACCCGCGAAATCGCCCGCATGTGGACGGTTTCGTACGCCTTGCCACGATGGCTCTGCTCCATCACGCTCATGCCCGTACCGTTGAAATCGAGCAGCTCGCGCTGTGCCTGTTCGAGCACTTCGAGCGGCAGTGCGGCTGGGCCCGCCGAGAAATTGAAGACGCGGTTCATGGGGGAACCATACCCGGCTTGCGCGCTTGGTTCCGAGACCAATCGCGTGTAGCCGATCAGACCATGTTCCCCTTCGAGATTGCCCCTGGAACCACCATCGACCAGTTGCTGAACGACGTACTGCCAAGTACGCACTCGAAGCTGGTGAAGCCCGATGAGGCAGGCGCGTTCGAAATCGGCGTCAAAGTGAGCCCCGGCCAGAGGTGGGTTCTGTCAGTCGACAAGAACCTCCTGACGACGCGCGAAGGCGGCACCACAACACCGATTTGGGTTCACCTCGAAGAGAAGGCTGTCGTCTTCTTTCTTGACGACATGGCGACAACGAAACGCTTCGTGCCAAAGTTCGTCCCCGAGGGCGGCTTCACCATGCTCACCGATCCACGCGTCTTGAAGCGCGTCAGCATGGTCAGCGGGAAGATACAGATCAAGTTAGTTGACAGTCCGATCGGCACGATTTCGCTCTACGTCGCAGCGGGCGCCAAGGCCAAAGAGGGCCTTTACGCCGACGACCCTGACGCAGTCCTCGAGGTCCACATGCCAACGGTCGAGAAGATTCTGGCCGGGAAGCTGGGCCCCGAAGCCGCGTTGACTGATGGCAGCGTCACCATCAAGGGCAAGCGCCTTGTCGCGATGCAGTTCGCGCTCGCGATCGCTCCGTTCTTCAAGCCACCCCCGATGTGACG
>CAMBEV010000068.1 GCA_945865595.1 Nannocystis exedens
TTGCTTCCGACATTGAGCTCGCCCACACGTTCATCGACACGCCACGCGAGACGATAGAACCCGAAGCCGCTGCCACGCAGCGCAACCTCGACGCCCTCGAGGCCCTGCGCGCGATGTGTGAGTCGTTTGAGCGTAAGCTGGTGCTTCACCGAACCATCGGTCAGGGCGGCATGGGCGTCGTGCACCTCGCTACCCAGACCACACTCGGTCGCCTCGTCGCCGTTAAGACGTTGCGCGAAGGCTTGGGCGACCCGGACGCCACGGCACGCATCCTGCGCGAGGCATGGGTCACGGGGACCCTGGAACACCCGAGCATTGTCCCGATCTATGACGTCGGCGTCGATGCAGCGGGATCGCCGATCATTGTGATGAAGTTGATCGAGGGCTCCCCGTGGAGCGCCGTCATGAGGGACCCAGTGGCGCTCAAAGAGCGCTTCGGTGCGACCGACCCACTCGAGTGGAACCTGCGCATTCTCACGAGCGTCTGCAACGCTGTGCACTTTGCCCACAGTCGCGGCATCTTGCATCGCGATCTGAAGCCCGACAACGTCATGATCGGCGCCTTCGGTGAGGTCTACGTTCTCGATTGGGGGATAGCCGTCAGTCTTCTTGACGACAAGAGCGGTCGTTTTCCACTCGCTTCTGAGGCCTTCGACATCGCGGGCACGCCTGGGTACGTGGCGCCCGAGATGCTCCGCGGCGAGCCACTCGCGCTCTCGGCTCGCACCGATGTGTATCTCCTGGGCGCGATCTTTTTTGAGATTTTCGCGGGCGAGCCGCCGCATTCAGGCGACGGCATCCACGCGATGGTGACCAGCTCGTTGCTGTCGGTCCCTCGGTACCCTCCAAACTTTCCGGCCGAGGCGCAGCGAATTTGCACGAAGGCCCTGAGTCGCCGACCCGACGACCGTTACGAAAGTGCGGAAGAATTTCGCATCGCGGTTGAAGCCTACGTGCAGCATCGCGGCTCGCGAAAGCTCGCCCACGAGGCGAAGCGCAGCCTCACACGCCTCGTCGAAACGATTGCGAACGAGCCCAAGGGTGAGGATCGGTCGCTCGCGATCTTCAATCTCCTCGGTGAATGCCGATTCGGCTATCGCTCCGCGCTCTCGGCATGGCCAGAGAACGACGCCGCAAGGAAGGGGCTCGACCAGGCGCTGCTCGCGGTGGTCGATCACGAACTTGACGAAGGCAACTCACACGCGGCGGGCGTCCTGCTTCGCGAGGTGTCGGCCCCACCCGCTGACGTGCTTGCACGCGTGGAGCGCGTCTCGCGGGAGCACCTTGATCACGATGAGCGCGTTCGAAAGCTCGAGGTTGACCTCGACCCGAGCGTTGGCTCACGCACGCGCACCTTTATCGGAGGGGTTTTCGGAACCGCATGGACGCTGATGCCGCTCGCCGGGTGGTTCTATGCCGCCCGCGGCGGCACCGAGACCCATTCGTTCGCAATCGGCTTCTCGTTCATATTCTTGACGATTGCATTGCTCGCGATCCGATGGGCGAGGGAAACCCTGAGCAGTACGTTGCTCAATCGACGCATGGCGCGCACCCTGGCGCTCCACGCGTGCGCGCAGGTCTTACTCAGCTGCGTGGCGTGGATCGTGGGAGTCACACCGCAGCAGGGACAGCTCATCATGGTGTTCTCGTGGGGCCTCATACAGGCGCTACTTGCGATTTGGGTGGAGCCTTGGTTCGGGGTCCCCGCGGCGGTTTGTGCGGCTTCGTTTGTCCTCTCTGCGGCGCACCCTGACCTGCGCTATCCGCTGATGGCGCTCGCCAACTTCATCTTGACCGTGGTCCTTGTGCGCGTGTGGTTTCCCCGGCAATTGCTCACGCAGGTCCTGGAGCGACGGAGCGCCATTCGAAAGCGCGCCCGAGAGTGGCTCCGGCCCCCTGAGCCGCGCGATGGCGAATAGGTCACGCTTCGGTGTAGGTCGTGAGCCCACCGATCGGCGCCTGCTTCCTCAGCTCATTGCCCACGGAGCCGTACTCCCTATGCAGTGGGCGCGCATCACCTTGCAGGACTGTCACTCGGGTTGGCCGTTGCGCTCTCGACGGCTCGCGCCGACGCCGAGCGGATGCCGTTGGCCGAGCAGGCCAGCTTCGTAAGCAGGTCGCTCGTGAGTCAACGCACGCTGAACGGCCCCTTCGCCCGGCCGATGGCGCACCGCGATGGCGACGAACTGCGGGGCAGTGATTTTCAACTCGCGCTCAGTGGCGGTCTTGCCGCGTTTTCGGCGGGACTCGCGATGGAGGGGTTCGTGACGCTTCTTTCGCCGTGCGACTACTATGATGTCTCGACGCCCTTTACGCGTTCGTGTTTCGCGGAGGGATCGAGCCGTTCGGTTATTCGTGCGGTGGCGGATCCCATTGCCCGTCCGGGCGGCGCAGCAGCAGCCGTGGGTACTGCCTCCGCAGTCGCGTTCGGCGCCTGGTTCACGATTGCGCTCATGCACCGATTCGGTCACCATTGGACGAAGCCACTCTTTCAGCCAAGCACCCTCAATATGACCAAACCACTGTCGTTAGCTCGCCGCGATCAGTCAATTGGATTGACTTTCGGCTTCGGCACAGTCGGCATCACCGGTACGTTTTGAGTTATTTTGGTGGGTGGTGGCACCACCGGTTGACCGCCCTGGTGCTCGCACCGGCGCTCGCACCAGCCCTCGCCGCACTGGTTGGTTGCAGTGACTCGCTCAGCTCGTCGTCAACGGATGCCTCCGTGACGGACGCCGGAGACAGCGGCGCAAGTGCCCCCCCGGCCCGGCTGTATGTGACCTTCGTTTCGCACAACGAAGACAACTGCCCACTCTTCGATTCACCGAATTTTTCGAGTGCGTATAAGGCCAACCGGGACGCCACGGTTGCGGTGGCCAACGCCGTTGTGGCTGCAGGGCTCGCATGGAATTTCGAGAGCGACTGGACGTACCTGCTGAAGGTCCCCGAGGAGGACGCGCGCGCTGGGCAACAAAACACCAATGGCAAGAACATCATCGAGTGGCTCGCGACTTCGGCGCCGCACCACCTCGAGGTGGATGCGCACTCGCATGAGCACGGGGGCTACAATTACGCGGACGTTGTGAAGCTGCTCATCGATCTCGGTGCGCCCGATACCAAGATCGTTGGCGGTTTCATTGCTTCGCCAGACTCAGAAGAGGACTGGACGCGGCTGCGTCAGCCCCTTACCGGAAAGAAGACGGGGTTTGTGTGGACCCCGCAGATTCTCTGGGGCGGGGCTTCGCCCGGCCACGTTGCCGACCTGAACGTCAGTGGCGTGTGGCGACCGAAGGATGGCGCACAGTTTCTCATCGATGATCCCGCAGGAAACCTGACGAGCGTCGGCACGTGGTGGGACAGTGAGCCGCTCAAACTTGACGGTCTCACCGACATTGCGTCTCGGGTCGCCGCAGGGGAATTTCCACCCGGCACGATGCTGACGGCGGCCGTTAGGCTTGGCCATTGCACGCTGGCACGCGACCTCGACGTCGCGCTCGCCGATGTCGCCGCAGTGGCTGCTCTCGTCGCAGAGGGGAAGGCCGTGCCGGCCACACTGAGCGACATCGTTGCAACCTGGCGCAGTACCTATGGGTCCCGTCCGTTCGTGCTCGCGTCCGGGCGCTGAGCGCTGCTGGCGGAGTCACAAACCGGCGAGGGTCTTCAGGTCGCGGATGGAGATGACTCGGTAGGTGTCAGTGTGCGCCACCATGTACTGCAGCGCAGTTTCGTAGCGCTTCCACTGCGTTGCTTTTTGAGTGGCTGTCTTTTTCTCCACGGGCTCGTATGCCGACGTGTCGTACGGCGGCGGCTTCATCGTTTTGGCCTTGGCGTCTGCGTAGTACACGTTCCCCCAAGGCGTGCCCGATGTGTAGAAGTTGTCTTCGTGCCACTTCAGGTTCACGAAGGCAGGGCGCGTCGTTCCGACCGTGGCCATGGCGGGGCCCAGAATCTTGGTCTCGAAGTCAACGTCGTCTTTTTCTTCGTACGCTTTAACTTCGGCGGTCTCTGGGCGCATGAGCAAGCCGTTGCTCGTTTCGCCCCACGCTGTGCCCTTGTCGCTGTGCCTGCCCGTGAAGAGCGCACCCTTCGATTTGTAAATTTCGGCGAGCGTCGTGGCCACCTTTCCGGCGCCCGCTGACATCGTGACGACGTACGGCGCGTACCCGATCGTCTTTTTCATAAACTCATAGCCGCCGGCTTCGGCCGCGTTCGGTAGGCCCGTCGTGAGATCGATCGCGTGCTCTTCGTAACTCGTAAGGAGCGTTTTTAGCGCGCTGTCGGTCAGCTTGTCGAGGCCGTACCAGTCGTACCCCGAGTAGTACGGAGCTGGCGGCCGCACGTGGTGCGAGATGGAGACGACGGGCGACGTCTTCAATCGTTCTACGAAGGCGGGGGACTTCGAGACGTACGTGCGGATGATCGGGTCGGTCAGGTAGACCTCGACCGGCAGTTTGTACTTCTCGTGAAGATCGATCACTTTGTTGACGGTCGCAATGCTGTCATCAAAGAAGACCCAGTCGTGCGTGTTCAGAACGAACTCGACGTACACGAGGTTCTCGAGCTTCGTCAGTGGTGCCAGTGCGTCTGCCCCAGCGTCGCTCGGTACGGGGCTCACGGCGTCCGTCGACGGCCCCGCGTCCACAGCTGCGTCGGCGACTGCGGTCGTGTCGGCTGAGCAGCCAAGGGCGAGTGACGTCGCAAGACCAGCGAACAGCGCCGGGATCAGGCCCACGAGGCATGGACTGAACGGCTGGCGAGCGTGGAGAGGTCTGGGGCTGTTTAGCGTTTGGTCCCCTTGGTACGCCCGCTCGCATCGCGGAACGTAGTTGTGCCGCTGGAGTTGACATGCGCCGTGCCCGTTGTTCGGCCGCTCGCATCGCGCATCGTGGTGTTGCCGTGCGAGTCGGTGTGTGCGGTTCCGGTGGTACGCCCGCTGGCATCGCGCAGGGTCGTCGACCCGTGACCATTGCTGTGTGCGGTTCCGGTGGTACGCCCGCTCGCGTCGCGCATCGTGGTGTTGCCGTGCGAGTCGGTGTGCTTGGTTCCGGTGGTACGCCCGCTGGCATCGCGCAGGGTCGTCGACCCGTGACCGTTGCTGTGGGTGGTTCCCGTGGTACGTCCGCTGGAGTCGCGCGTCGTGGTGCTGCCATGCGACGGCGACGAGTGGCGCGACGGAGACGAATGACGCGACGGCGCACGCGAGCCCTTCGCAGACGCCTCGTGCGAGCCTAAGCCGAGGGCGAGTACCGCAACCAAAACTACGAGATGTGCGCGCATAACATTCCCTCTCTTGAGCCCGAGGACTCTTTATCGATCGTGAACGGGCAACCCGTCCCGCCTTCACACTGTAACCGATCTCGTGTTTGCGGGTGGCGATCCATCGTGCCGGTGCTCGCACTCAAGTCAAGCCCAGCCGGAGCGAATGCTGCGCATTGCGGGACGCTCCGTCTTCGCCGACACTCAGGCTGTGATCGCCCGATCGAATTTTTCGTTGGCGTTTTTTCTGGGGCTTGGCCTGCTTGCTTGCAAGTCCAAAGGTCAACTAAGTGAACCTGTTGAGCGGCCCTGCTACCCCATCTGCATGCAGGGTTACCGCCCAGCTCCGGGCTGCGGCTGCGAGCCGATCGCGGGTGCGTCCGGAGATGCGCAAATAGACGCGCCAAGTGCGTCCTCCCGGTGACGATGCCCTACTTCTTCGCTGTCCGACAAGACCACTTGGCGGGCTGAATTTCCCAGTCGCCATCGCATCCCGCCGCAGAGAGCGTGACTGTCTTGACCTCGCTCACGGCGAGCACGACTGCCTCCTTGTGGGGCCTCGACTTGCCATCGCACTTGACGCTCCAGGTGACCATGCACGCACGTGGACCTGCGCAGTCGTTCTTGAACTCCATGGCGATCAGCATGTGCTCCAAATCGTCGCGCTGGGCGGCTTGCACGCAAGCGCGGTCGTCGGTGGGTGGGAAACCTTCCGCACGCTTGATCGAGGAGGTAGCGCACATGACCAAAATACCAAGAGTGGCGAGCAAGGGTGCGGTGGGTCTCATGGGCACTCAGACGGCGCGCGCCCGAAAAAGTTCCCGCCGCGCCGGGTAACTGGAAACCGCGACACACGTTCGACACCGAGACGGTGTTGAGTTTGGCGCGACCGTCGCTTCGTGCGAGCTGGGGACTGCATGAAGCCCATCCGATCGTTCTTGGCTTGTGGCGTTCTTGTCGCGTGCTCGGGCGGGCCTCTCACCGAAACCGCTTTACGTAACGGCGAGGCCCCAACGGATGCGTCCGTTCGCGACGCCGGCTCCGTCAGCGCACATGAACCCTTCGTTGCGTGCACGCCGCTTGCGCCGCGAACCGCTGCCGTCGATGTCGCCGTGCTCCCTGAGGCCGGTGAGGCGCCTTATCTTTCGGCGATCGCGAGCGCAAAGCTCAGTATCCGCGTGATGGTCTACCAGATGGGATACGGCGCCATCCTGTCAGCGCTTGAAGACAGGGCCCGCGCGGGGGTCACCGTGCGCGTCATCCTCGACGCCAGCGAGAAGGGCACAAGCAAGAAGTACTTCACCTCGCTCACGAAGGCCGGTGCGAGCGTTATCTGGAGCGATGGTCAATTTCCTTACATGCATGCAAAGGTCCTGGTGGTTGACGATTCTGTAGCGGTCATTTCGACCGGAAACTACGCGAAGCAATTCATGCTGACGGCACGGGACTTTGTGGCGACAGATCGCGACCCAGAGGACGTACAGAACCTTGCGGGCCTCTTTGAGTCCGACTGGGCGCGAACGCATCCCGACCTGGCATGCACGCGGCTCCTTGTGGCGCCGGTGAACGCACGCAAACGCCTGCTCGACTTCATCAGCGGTGCAAAGAGCGAGATTCTCGTTGAGTCGATGCAGCTGTCTGACGATGACACCCGCGACGCGATCCTTGCGCGCCAGAAGGCGGGCGTTTCGATCCGGGTGATCCTCGCCGACCCAAGCTGGGTCGACGCGAATTTCAAAGCGGCCGCTCCGCTGAGGAAGGCTGGAATCGATGTGCGCTGGGTCAAGGTGCCCGGCATTCACGTCAAGGCGATCGTCGTCGATCACCAAGCGGCCTACATGGGGTCCGAGAATCTCAGCTACACGTCGCTGTCGAAGAATCGCGAGGTTGGCCTGCTTGTCGACGATGTCAAGAACGTTGACCTTATGGTCAACACGTTTGAACGAGACTGGGCGGTTGCAACCAACTTCTGACGGTCATGACCCCGCCGCCCACTCGGCTTTCTGCACCACCGGCAGCTGCAGCGCTCGCTCGCGTTCGAGGTCGAGGTTGCCGACGTGCAGCGAAATGGGCGCCTGCACCCATTTGTAAATCGACTGAACAAACAAGCGGATGAACTTTTTCACCCACGCGTGTAGCTGCTCCGCTTCGTACTCGCTGAACATCGAGACGAGGGCCTCGTACACTTCGGGCTCGCTCATCTTTTCGCCGGCAAAGAGGGCGAAGCACGCGTCGAGCACCGGGAAGGGCATGAGATCGCGTTCGTCTTCTTGGTTGTCGGCGAGTTCGGCTGAGGCCGGTTTTTTCAGGGTGAGGGCGATTCCCTCCCAGCCTGTTGTCTCAAGCAGGTAGTCGAGCAGGTAGTTGACGACCGTCTTCGGGAGGTTCGCGATCACCGAAAGCGCGCCTTCGGTGTCACCGCCGATCGTCGCGTATCCGACCGCTTTTTCGCTCATGTTGCTCGTCTGCAAGAAGAGCCCGCCCGCGCTGTTCGACCACGACCACATGCGCTCTGCTCGTAACCGGGCCTGTACATTTTGACGGGTCATGGCCGTAATCGACTCGCTGGGTTGCAGCATGCCCTCAATCTGAGTGAGCTCGCGTTCGAACGCGTCGTCGATCGAGACGACCGCAAAGGGAACGTCAAGATCGCGCGCGGCGACTTCTGCCGCCTTGTGTGTTTCGCTCGACGAGTAACGTGTTGGCATGAAGAACGCGCGGAGAACTTCGGTCGCCTTCGCCTTGCGTGCCGCCACGTTCAGGTGTGCATAGCGCGTCTCAATGAAGCGCCGGGCGATGATGAGCACGAGCAAGCTGTCGCGACCGCCTGAGAGCGCTACGCCGATCGTCTTGAACGCACCGGTCTTCTCGAAATAGTCGCCGACGCCGAGCGCAAGCGCGTCCAAAATGTCTTCACAGAAGTTACGTTTTGATGAACCGGCGTCATCGGCCATTGGCAAGAAAAAGCTCTTGTGAGGCGGGGCGGGGTAAACGAGGCCTTGGCGTGATCGCGTCGGCGCGTCGACCTTGATGTTGTGCACCCGCGGAGAGATCGCGACGAACGACTCTTGGTCGGTGCGCCAAGTGGTGTTCTCGTGGCGAAGGCGCTTGCCGCGATCGAGATCAACGTTGATCGCCGTAAATCCTTCGCGGAAACGCGGTGCATCAAGAAGGACGCGTCCGCATTGTGAAACGTAACCGCCGCCATCAAAAATGAGCCCGTCGTTGGCCCCCACGAGGTTTGCGTAGACAACCGTCGCCTGGTTGTCACCCGCGCGCGTGGCAAGCATCTCGCGGCGCGTCTCGGCAACGCCCAGTCGAAACGGCGACGCTGAGAGGTTTACGACCACCTCGGCGCCGGCGTAGCAGCGCCTGCGCATGGGGCCGTCCGGGGACCAGATGTCCTCACAGACTTCGAGAGCAACGTTGCCGAAGTCGAGTTCGAAAATGAGATCGCCGAAAGGTACATTTTGCACGTTGTCGAGAAGGCCAGCGTGCCCGCGTGCGAAAGTGCGTGCTTCGTAGAAGACGTTGTAAAGCGGAAGCTTCTCCTTCGGGACGAGTCCCCAGATGCGACCTGCGTGCACGAGCGCTGCGCAATTGTAGAGGTGCGAGCCACGCGCGATCGTCACGCCAACGCTCAGCGCGGCGCCGAGATCCGCGGTCTCTGCCGCCACCTGCTCGAGTTCAGCTCGCTGCGCCGAAATGAACGCGCGCCA
The DNA here is from genome assembly GCA_945865595.1 of Nannocystis exedens. Lineage (GTDB taxonomy): Bacteria > Myxococcota_A > Polyangia > Polyangiales > Polyangiaceae > JAHFDX01. The sequence goes on from CAMBEV010000068.1 coordinate 8,976, forward strand.
CTGGACAAGATCTTCTTGCGGGTAGCCGCCGATCACTTGCTCCGGAAATGCCACGAGCGACGCGCCATCGTGAGCCGCGGCTTTGGCGATGCTGACGACCCGCTCACCGTTGGAGCGACAGGCGCCCACGGTGCTGTTCACGTTGGCGACCGCAATGCGCAAAAGTCTCATGTCAACCTCGCCTCTTCGACAAGACGCTTGACCTCTTGGATGAGGCCGTCGGACGCGACCAGGGAGCGTGGGCGATCGTGCTGCTGCAGCGACCGAACATCCGCAGGCAGCTGTGCCAGTTGTTCTCGAACGAGGCTGCGCGTTTCGTCTAGGGTTGGCAGGCGCCCAACCGGCTTGTCGCCGCGCCAAACGGGCTGAAGGAGCGGCTTGCCCCCGGGCGGCGCAACCTCGCTGCTGAGCGCAACAAGATCGTGGTCGGGGAAGCGGTGCACCTGCAGCTCGCCTGGCAAAGTGGCCTTGCCCGAGCCCTTGGCAAACTTCATGGTCACCTTTCCGTAACCGTTGACGACCAGTTTCGCAACTGCGCCAACGCCCGTGGGGCTGTCCGGCGAGCACGTGATGTTCTCGCCCACGCCGAAGCCGTCGGCGAGGTCGGCGAGTGCCGCAACCTTGTGCTCGTCGAGGCCGTCGGAGACGAACACCTTGGCGTCGGCCGCGTTCATCGAGCGCAAGATCCCGCGCGCGCGCTCGATGGTCGCGGGCGTCACGTTCGAGTCGATCCGAATGCCGCTGAGCCGGCCCTTCGTTGCGGAGACTGCGCTCTCGATGCCGCGCTCGGTGTCGTACGTGTCCACCAACAAAGTTGACGATGCCGGGAAGGCCTGCGCAAACGCGGCGAAAAATTCGCCCTCAGTTTCCGTAGGCGGCCGTCCGATTTGCTCGGCGGCCTGAATCGCAAAGTGATCCATCGTGCCCACCGAGGGCACACCCCACTTGCGCGTGGCGGCCATGTTCGATGATGCACTCGCGCCCGCGATATACGCCGCGTACGCAGCATCGACGGCCGCGGCTGGGTGGGCGCGCCGCGTGCCAAACTCGAGGACGGGCTTTCCGTTTGCCGCGAGGACAACCCGAGCTGCCTTCGAGGCAACCATGCACAGATAGTTGATGTATCCGAGCCACGGCGTTTCAATCAGCTTGGCGCGCACCATGTCGGTGCGCACTTGAATCATCGGCGTGTAGATGCGCAAAGGGGCTCCGGCGATCTGGACCGGTGCACCGGTCGCATCACGCGCCGCGTCCGCGTAAACGAGGGTGCCCTCAGGGACGGCATCGATCTCGCCGACGAAGCCCTTCATCTGCCGCAGCGCGGTTCTGAGCGCAGGCCTGCTCTGCAACGCCGCGCCCACGATCGGATGGTTGTCGAACAGCGCGAGATCGCCCTCGTCGAAGCCCATCTGCGCCGCGTGCTCGAGCACCTGGCGCAAACCCGCAAACACGACAAAGTTGCGATGGGCCGGCATCCTCCTGAAGAAGAACGACATGCTGACCTGGTGGTCGAGGCGCCCAGCGTCAGCGTGCGCAACCAGGGTGGTCAGCTGATAAGCGTCGATGCCCATCGTCGCGAGGCTCATAGGCAGAACGGTACAGAAACTTTCGCCCGCTTGCGGGAGAACTTTCCGGCCCGTGGGCCGTCGAGTCGTGCATGCGTTCACCATCACGAATGCGCCAAGCGCCGGCGCAACTTGGGGCCTCGTCCGTTCTTGTCTTGGCACTCGGAGCGTGCGCGCAGGAAAGTGCCCGGCAGGAGGTCAAGGGCCAGGAGGAGCCGCCGACTCATGCGGACCCTGCACCTGAGAAGGACGGCAAAGGCAAGGGCAATCCGGTTTACGGTCGTCCGGCAAGCTCTGCGGTCGTGGGTGATCTTGGCCAGATGGACGCCATCCGCAGCGGCAGTTCGCAAGCGCCGACGCGGGTGCTCAACCCCAACGCGCGGTACGCGACAACATACAGACCTGGTGGGGCAGCGCTTGCAGCCTTTGACGCTGCGCTCCAAAAGGGCTCAATCCCAGTTTCGTACAAAGACCTGGTCGGCGACTTTGCGGCCCGATACGCCCCACCACTCGAGCCAGCCAAAAACGGCGCCCTCTCGGTTTCGTTTGAGACCGAGCGCACAGCCCTTCCACCGGATGGCGGCTCGGTGCACCTTCGTCTCGCGTTTCAAGGTGCGGACGTGGCGCCTGCCCGCCCGCACCTCGTGGTCAACCTGGTGCTCGACCGCAGCGGGTCGATGTCGGGCGCCGCGATCGGGCGCGCAAAAGAAGCTGCCGATGCGCTCGTGGATCGGCTCGACCCGCAGGACGACTTTTCTCTTGTTACTTTCTCGACGAATGCAGAGTTGCTTGTGCCCCTCGGCAACGTTGGGGGTCGCAAGTCGCAGATCCACGAACGAATTTCGGCCATCAAGGCCGATGGCGGCACGAACATCAGCGCCGGACTCGACCTTGGCTACGCCCAAGCCAAGCGCAAGTCGGCCGATCACGCGAACGTGAACATCGTCATGTTACTTTCCGATGGCCACGCGAACGCGGGCGACACCGTCTGCCGACGGTCTCAGCAAGCGCACCGAAGACGCCTTTCAGTCAGGCATCCAAACGAGCACGTTTGGCCTCGGCGACAGCTTCGATCCTCGCGTGATGAGCACGATCGCCGACCGCGGCGCGGGCGGGTATTACTACCTGGCCGATGCGTCGCAGATTGCCAAGGCGCTGGCAACCGAGCTTGATGCGCGGTTGATGCCGGTCGCGCAAGGACTCGAAGTGCGCCTGCGTTTGCGGTCGGATGTAACCGTCAGCAAGATCTACGGATCTCGCGAGTTGTCTGTGGTCGACGCATCGCACGTCCGTCTACAGGAACGGTTGGTCGATCAGAACGTCAAGAATCATGACGGGATTGCGCGTGATAGGCATCACGATGCCGAGGGCGGCATGCGCTTTTTCATCCCGTCGTTCTCGCGCGGCGACCGTCACGCGATGCTGTTCGAACTCAACGTGCCGAAGGGGCTCGGTGAGCACGCCATCGCGTCGGTGGAGCTCCGCTACAAGGACCGCATTGTGCGCGAGAATGTCGCGAAGGAGACGGCCATCAAGGTGCGCTGCGCGAACAGCGACGCAGAGAGTTACGCATCCGTTTTGCCGTCGGTTCAAAAGACCGTGCAAGCGTTCGCGGCCGGCGAGGCAATTCGTCAAGCCGCCGAACAAGTCGGCATGGGCGATCGTGCGGGCGCTGAGCGCTTGCTGCGTGAGCGAAGCGAGCTGCTGGTCGCCGCGGCGGAGCGATTCAACGACGCCGCGTTTCGCGAGGACGCGCTGCGCCTCAGCCGCCTTGGAACGGCCGTTCGCGAAGCAAGGGTCGAGCCGGTGGCGCTTGCGCTGCTTCTTCGAAGCTCGGCACGCGGGTATCTTCAGTGAGCGGCCTTGGCCTTGCCGCATGGCTGGTGGGCGCGGCGAGCGTCCTCTCGCTCGACGGCAACGCGGTCGCTACGCCGGTGGCGCTGAGCGCGCGAGTGGGCGATCGCGTCGTGATCGAAGGCTCATTTCACTCGACCCTCGACGGCTCTGATATTGACGCGGCCCACGTCCGCGACGCGTATCTCGGCAACGGAGCCCCGAGCGTTCGCGCAGACGGCATGGTCGACTGGGAGCGCGGCGGCCTGCAACTTGTCGAGCGCGACTGGGAGCATCACCGTGCGGTTGCAGTGGTGGTTGCCGCAAGAACTCCCGCGTGCGCTGCGGCGGGTCTCAACA
>CAMBEV010000069.1 GCA_945865595.1 Nannocystis exedens
GTAGTGTGCCACGCTACGGCTCCGGCGTCCAAGCGTCTAGCGGCGGATATCGATGTACGGGTTCTCGCCCTCGCACACCCACTGGCTCTTCCCGCTCGCACGACACTTACAATAGGTGATGCAGTAGTTCTCGTTGCTCTGGGGGATGCAGCTATTGTAACAGGCCTGAAACCTGCAGCCGAAGCCCGGCGTACAGCTGTTCCTCTTGAGCGCGTCGGTCGTCGCCTCGGCCCCGTCGTTGGCCTCCGTTGCCTGTGTTTCCTCACCGGGATCGATCGTTTCGGTTGCACATCCGGCGGTCAATGTGGCGATAGCGGAGACAATCCCCATGGTGACGAGAGCATGTATTTTCATGGGTCGATCGTTAGTCTGGTGCACACCAAAGGGCGCGTCGCCCAAACGGAGACAGGCTCAACAGGCCCCGTGTCCTATGACAGCCGTACGATGTCCGGGCCCACCAAGGAGTGTCCGACTCGACTGCGTTTCAAGGATTTTCCCGATGGCATGCACTGTGCGAACGCGCTGCTAGAATGTCTGACGAGATGCCGAGTCTAAGCACCAAGATTCTGATCGAGATCCGTGACGAGATGAAGGCGACGCGCCGAGATTTGTCCGCACGCCTTGACGTCACCAACGCACGCCTCGACGCGAGCAACGAACGCCTCGACCTCGTGGCGCGCAGGCAAACCGAATCCGAGGTTCGCATTTCGACCGAACTCGTCGCCGTAGGCGCCGCGGTTGAGCGCCTCACGCAAGCCTTCCGCGCCGACAGAACGCTGCAGTCAGACGTCGCCGATCTCAAACATCGCGTCGGCCGACTCGAAGGCGCCCGCTGAGAGGCGCTACGAAGCTGATGGCGCTAAGGCGTCGTAAAGAAATAAACCTGCCATTCGGCCGGCGCTGCATCCCCGCGGGCTGCGTTGCTGCCTCGTTCCGAAGAGTTCCGAAAAAACCGTGGTTCTCTGCTTGTTGAAGTCCGACACACCCACGCGTCACGCGGGCCCCGACTCAATCAAAGCTCCGCGCGCACCACGACAAACTTGTTGCACGTGACCTTGTCGGTGAGCTCGCGATAGTTGGTGCCGCCTGCCTCACGTTTGAGGCCGCCGATGCGTCCAGGCTCGGTGACGAAGTACATCACCTTTTGACCAGCGGCCTTCTGCTTCTTCACCCACTCGGTAAATGCAGCACCGCTTGATACATAGGCGGGGATCTTGTTGCCCGTGTAAAAATTCTCGCCCTTCCAGTTCATCTGGTAGGCAACGATCTGCTCGTGCGGTCCACTGCGATCGCGGTAGTAGGCCTCGATGATGTCGCGCTGTCCCCAGTGGGGCGCTGTCTTCACCATGTAGCTATCGAGTCCCCACACCGCCGCGGCAAAGCCGACCACGCAAAACGCGACGGTCGCGTGGGCGCGAACTCTGCGCGAAATCATGACCGCGGCGAGCACGACCGATGCTGCGGTGATGCCAAAGAGTGGGCTTGTGAAGTCGAGATGCTCGGGCCAGGTCCGCTTGTAGTTGTACGTGAACAATTGCAAGAGCCGCATCGGGCCGTGCGGCTCGCCGCTGCCTGCCTTGAGGGTGAGATCGCGACCGACGAGAAGGAGCACCGCCACGCCACCGAGCACGCTGGCGCCGATCATGGCGACGTTGTGGAACGATCGCGCGGGCTCCTTCTTGTCAGCGTCCTCTCGCGGTTCACCTCGAAGGACCACAGCACCAATGAACGCTGCAACCGCGCCAAGGGCGAGGATGAACGTCCAACGAAGCGACGCCGGATGGCTCGAGCCGCTCTTCACCGTTCCGAGCAGTGGCCCCGCAACGCCCATGGCGAATCCGACGATCGCGAGCACTCCGGACAACGCGAGCAACGCGAATTGTGCCTTCGATAGTTTCGATTCTGCGGTTCCGAGCATGTCGTCAAGCAAGATGCCGACGAGCATCGCTGCAGGCGGCACCGCAGGGAAAATGTAGTGATGGAACTTCGTGCCCGCGAACGAGAAGAGCGCAAATGAGAACAGAAACCACATGCTCAAGAAAACTGACGTATCGGCGCGCTTATCGTCACCCTCGGTGTTGTATTTGAGCCACCGAACGAGCGCGGCTGGAATCAGACCGACCCACGGGAAAAACGCATACCCCAGCTGCCAGATGTAGAAGCGGAAGCTCGTGTCGTCGCCCTCGTTCGTGTCGTGCACGTGATCGAACACGCGGTTGACCATGTCATGGAAAATCAATCGCTGAATGAACGCGCCGCCGTGCCTGGCGTACATGGCGACGTACCAAGGAAGGGCGACCGCCAAGATGATGAGAAGGCCGCTACCGAGTTGAAGACGCTCGAACTCGCTCCAACGACGCTTCGCGACGATGTACGCGCCGGCGCAGAGAACGGGCAGGGCGATCCCAGCTGGACCCTTGCCCATCATGGCGATTGCCGCGCACATCCAAGCGCCGAGGTAGGCGAGGCGGCGAACGCGTCGCTCGCGTCGATTGAGCCAGAAAATCGAGACAAGGCAGCCCAGCCACACGACGGCCTGCAAGATCGGCTGAAGCCAACGAATCGCGGGCTGCAAATCGTTCTTGCACAATTCGTTACCGGGCAAGTTGCAATTGCCCATGCCCGAGCCAGACCTAAAAACGTCAAGGTGCGGAACTTTGAATCCAAACCCTTGGCCGCCCCCTACGACGAACTCGAAATGCCGCGTCGCGAGATACACAATCTGGGGCAGCGCCGCGAGCGCAAGGGCGCCCATGACAAAGTGCCACGCAGAAATGCGCCACTTCGAGTTACCAATGCGAAAGTCGTAACTCTTGGCGGTCGCTTCTTCGGGCTGACCGATGCCATAAAGAAGCAAGCCCATCGCCGCGGTGAGTGGCGCGACGAACGGCATGTCGGTCATCGTTTGATGGGCCAGGAAATACCACTGCGGCATCGTCGCCAGCACGAGAGCGCCCAAGAACGCGGCGCGTCGTCCGAAGGCCTGCGAGACGCCCTTGTAGATGATGTACAGCGCAAGAATCGCCATGAGAACGACCGGCGTTCGCACGATCCACTCGGGATGCAGATCGGGCTTGGGACCGTTTCCGATCAGCATCTTGTCGGGTTCGAAGTGCGCGCCGAGCAAGCCCATCGCGAGCGCTTGAATCCAAAAATTCAAAATAGGCTTCGAGAAAAACCAGCCTTCTTGGGACCACCACAGTGAGATCCAATCGTCCTTCGCGAGGATCTCACGCGCCACTTCGCCGTAGTGCGTCTCCCAGGGATCCCACAGCGAGAAGTTGCCCATGCAAGGGAAGTACAGAGCGCCCGCAAGCACGAGTACCCAGAAGCCATGACGATGCAAGAGCGGCCTAGGTGCGCCGGTCTCGTCGTGCGCGAACACCCCGAGGGCCCCGCCTGCACGGAACACTGAGGCAACCAAGAGCGCGAACGTGGCCGTAACGACTAGCCCCCAGATCCACTGGGGTCCCCGCAACGAGGCTGCCCCCACGATCGACGCAGCGAAGGCGAGCGCCGCAACGCATACAGTCAATACACTTGACGAAACGTTCTCACTCGCTTGCGCGATGGGTGCAGTGTTGCGATCCCAGAGGCGAACGAACGCGCCTGTCGCCGCGAGGCTGCCAAGCAAGCCGAGCACGATGCTCCACCAATGGTGGCCGCGGACGCTCATCGCGACAACCATCGCGAGCACTCCCAAAGCCAGGGCGTAGAAGGCGCCGAAGGCCGTCTTCTGACGCTCGGAGGTCGACGGAAGCGATTCGTTAAGACCGGGGTCCTCTGCGTTGGGCATGCGTGCGCATGCTTTACTTGGAAACCTCGGCCGTACGCGACGACATTTTGTGACGTGACTGCACGGCAAAAGCCACGAGGGTGCGACGTGCTCCCACATTGGCGCATGTATCGCGCGAGGTGGCCTCAAAAAACGCGCCTCGGTGCGGGCCCTGCCCTTGAAGCCGAGCCTGAACGCTGTGTAGGAAGCCCGGCGCTATTTTATTCCCGGTGTGTGGCTGTAACGGAGGTCTCGAATGACTGGTTGGTTATCTCGGCTGAGCCTCGGTGCCTTGATTGGCATCGTGAGTGTGGGTGCAGGGTGTGCGATGGAGCGCGATCCGATTCAGCGCGTCCAGCCCCAGGCGATTCCGAAGTCCTTTTTCCTCGGCGCTGACTTCAAGAGCTCAAACGACGATCCCGAGTTCTACGGCCGCACGATGATCATCGACGCGCCTTACGGTGCGCCAGGTTGGGGACTGTTCACCAACAGCCTCAACGTTATGTCCCGCCTCAAGTGGGAACTCACCGAGGGCCAGCTCGTGGGCCGCATCACGTACGAGCGTGTCGAGGGCACCGACGGCAAGGGCAGCGAAGGCGCTCGCTCGCGCGAAGGTCAAGTAGCTTACGCATTCCCGATCACGAGCCACTTTGACATTCGTCGTGACTACAACAGTCAGACTGGCGAAGAGACGAACGTCGTTGTCGAGAACGCGAGCGATCGCCCTTGGTACGAGCGCGAGTTCTTCCGCGTCGACTGGTCGCGCAACCAAATCACGGCCTACGACCTCGACACCCTCGCGATGATCGGCCTCTACGGCGGCATCACGTACGACAACATGGCGTTCAACGTCACCGATCCGAACGACGCCAACGCGCCGGTCTACGATCTCGAAAATGGCTATTTCGATGTTACGAATAAGCTCTTTGCCCAGCCCGAGATGCTCTACTTCCCGCAATGGGGCGTGACATTCCCGGCCTGCATGTTGCCGAACTTGATCTCCGGCGGGACGGCGCCAAGCGCCAACTGTAACTCCTCAGAGATCACCGTTCGTCACTCGTTCAAGCGCGTGGTCGACACTGACTATGAGCCTGCTGACATCGATGGCTACCGCTTTCAGAACTTCGGCGCGTTCTATGGCGAGCGCTACGGTTACTCGCGCGAGTACGGCATGGTTGACCAGAAGTGGCACCGCTTCGTGCAGCGCTACAACATCTGGGAGAAGAGCCACACGTCGGAAGCATGCACCAGCGACGCGCAGTGCTCGATCGGCTCGGGATCGCATTGCGACGTTTTCAGCGCCAAGTGCACGCTGCCCTACCAACAGCGCAAAGAGAAGCCCATCGTTTGGCACTACGCCGACGGCAGCAACGCGGCCTACTTCGAAGCCACCCGCGACGCGACGCTCGAGTGGGACACGGCCATGCGCATCGCGGTCCGCACCGCGAAGTACGCAGAGTGCCGTGCGACTGGCGGCAGCAACTGCCCAACGGTGACGACCGGCGAGTTCGCTGAAGAAGAAGACTCGATGTTCTTGGTCAAGGAAGTTGAGTCTTGCCGCCGCGGCGAAGTCGCAGCCTGGAAGGGCAACTGCGACGCCATGGCCGACGACCTCGGCGCCAAGCGCAAGTACAGCGATGCGGTCGTCACGATCGCCAAAGACAAGCCCATGGTCACGCTTTGCCACAGCCCTGTGGCGGCCGATGACCCGAGCTCGTGCGGCACCAAGGGAACCAAGGCTCGCCTCGGCGACCTTCGGTATCACCTCGTCACTTCGGTTGAAGGTGCAGCCACGGGTTCACCGTGGGGCATCATGACCGACTCGAACGACCCGCTCACTGGCGAGAAAATCTCCGCGAGCATTAACGTGTGGACCCACGTGAACGACCTGTTTGCACAGGGCATCGTCGACGTCATGCGCTACATCGCCGGTGAAATTCCGCTGAGCGACATCACCGAAGGCCAGTACGTTAAAGACTGGGTTGAAGCGGCGCGCATTTCGTCAACGACGGCGTCGCTTTTCCCCCAGGTTTCGCAAGAAGAGATCACCAAGCGCGTTGCAGCGTTGATGCGTGTCGATGAAAAGCAAGTTGACCTCAGCAAGCCTGTTGATCCGAAGCTCGCTGCCGATTTACGCAAGCTTGGCAATCGCCTCAAGAACGTTCAGGCCGCTGACGTCCCCAACAGCAATACTCCCCTTGCGCTGGCGCGCATGAACATGGCGAAAGACACACCCGTCGAAGCAGCGCTCATGACCAAGTCGATGCAGCAGCTCGGCAAGTCGAGTCCCTTCTTCGGCAGCGACCCGACCGGCGCATCGTCGGTCCTTCGCAACCTGAACCCCATGGTTCAAAAAGAGCTCCGTCGCATGCGCGAGAACGCGTTCGCCAAGCGCGGCATGTGCGTGATGGAGTTCGAGGCGACCGCGCCGCTCGGCTACGCGGAACTCGGCGCTGTGTTCCAGCAGAAGTTCGGCTCGTTCAACAAGAGCGATTCGAAAGAAGTGCAGCGCGACCGCGCACTCAAGATGAAGGACTACCTTCGTCGCAAGGCGCACTACGCGGTCATCTCTCACGAGATGGGCCACTCGTTCGCGCTGAGGCACAACTTCGTGAGCTCGTCGGACCCTTACAACTACCGCCCGCAGTACTGGCAGCTCCGCACCGACGACAAGACGGTGACGACCAAGTGCACAGGCCCATCGGACGGCAAGAATTGTGTGGGCCCGCGTTACTTTGACGCGGTGACCGCCAACGAGTCGAAGAACCTCATTCACATGTGGGCCGCTTCGTCGACGATGGATTACGCGGGCGAGCCCACGCAAGACTTGCTCGGCCTCGGCACCTACGACTTCGCGGCTGCGCGTTCGTTCTACGGCGACGTGGCGACGGTCTACAACGATCCAGAAGGCCGTTTCCGTCAAGGGCAACGCTCGGGCGCGACCGCTCTTGGTCACCAGTCGACGTTTGGTGGCATTCTCGGAATGGACTTCGAGTTCGCCAACGCGACGATCCACTACTCGGAGCTCGACTCCAAAATCAGCCTCATCCGCGACTGCGAGACCGTCAACCCCGAGGCGTTCAAGCCCGTCAACTGGGACGACGCTAAAGACGGTGCGTGGCACGCAACGATCGACGGCCACATCGTGACCAACAGCAAGGGCGCCCACAGCCGATGCAAGCAGCAGCCCGTCGACTACGTGCAGTGGAACTCGCTCACGCCGAAGCTCAGCCAAGTCACGGGCCAGTACGACGAAGAGCTCGGCCGCGAGGACAAGCCGTTCCTTGCTGACGCCGACGGTCGCGTGCGCGTTCCGTACGGCTTCGCGACTGACGACTGGGCCGACCTTGGCAACCTCTCGGTTTACCGCCACGACAACGGCGCCGACATGTACGAGCTCTTCCACTTCTGGATCGCTCAGCAAGAAGTCGGGCACATCTTCACGAACTACCGCCGCGGTCGCCAAGACTTCAGCATCTACGGCGCGTTCAACCGCTACATCGAGCGCTACCACGAGAAGATGCGCGACGCCGCGAAGGGCCTCGGTCTCTACGTCAACATCGCGCGCGATACGCTCTCGGGCTACGGCGTAGCGCTGACCAACGGGATTGCGTCGTACTTCCCCTCGAACCTGCTCGGTGCGTCGATTGGCTTTGACCACTTCACGCGCGTGTTTGCGAAGCCGCAAGCAGGCGAGCACTACCTCGACACCGACACGAACGTCTTGCGTTCGAAGGATGCGACGGGGTTTGCGAATACCCCGGGCGCAGCGATGACCATGTTCAACGGCGTGTCGGGCAAGTACGGCACCATCTCGATCGGCGGCCGCCTTCTCGAGAACCAACTCTCGCAGAAGAACGGCGACTATGACCGCGACTTCACGATGAACGTGGGCTCGTACTACGAGAAGGCGTTCACCTCGTACCTCTTCACCGAGTCCGCCGACAACTTCATCAGCTCGTCGCGTGACGACTTCTACGACCCACGCTTCCGGTCGACCTCGATGGCGGACGTCTTCCCTGACGGCTTCCGTCGTTGGCTCGCAAACTCGCTCACCGGCGACGAAGCGCTCAAGGGACCACGCCTGAAGGCGACTGCAGCCGGCAAGCCGGTGGTCGACGCCGACCTGTACCCGTCCGACGGTGTGGGTTGGGTTTCGTGGTGGCCAAGCACCGGACCCGAAGTTTGCTTCCCCGGAAGCGAATCGACGTTCTGCAGCGATCCCACGAAGAAGACGAGCGCCGGCTATGTCGGCGACACCGTTCCGGTCGACTCACAAGTCGGCTTCGAGCAGCAGAAGTTTGCTGTCGCACTGTCGCTCATCTTCCTTCCGGAAAATCAGCGCATGAACTGGCTCGATCAAATGCGCATCTACGAACTCGGAGCCGAATCGGACCCGGGCTTCGACAACCGCATCGAGCTTCACGACCCCGAAGGCCGCGTCTACATTGCCAAGACACTCGGCAAGGAGACCATCTTCGGCAAGACGGTTCAGCAAGGTGTCGGCGCTCGCGTGCTCGAATGGGCGAACGAGTTACTCAATCGCGCTTATGAAACCACCACGGTTACGAAGAACGGAACCACCTGGTACGTTCCCAAGCTCGGCGCCGACGGCCGCGCAATCCTCAAGGGTGGCGCAAAGCAGTGCGGCGAGAGTTCAGCGTGTCTGCAGCTTCAGGCGTACGTTTCGCTGCCAGCCTTTATCCGTCAGGCGATGCATGCCTTTGGGTACATTCAGTTGGGCTTGAAGGGCGTCTACTGACGAACGTCAACGCGCTTAACTGAGCGGAACGAGAGCCGCGGGTGATTGGGATCATCCGCGGTTTCTTTTTGGTGCGCGCGACTAAGGGGAAGGCGACTCGCTCGCGCTCGACAGCGCAAACCGTCGCTCTTCGCACCCGTACGCGGTAGGGGTGAGCTCGATCACCGTGTGCAGCGGAATCGGCAACGTGGGGCACGCCTCTGGACGCTGGTCCATGAGGTAAGCGTAGAGCGCGCGCAACACGGCCTGGTGGCCGATGATCAAGAGTGGTCGTCGCTCGCGTTCGACCTCGAAAATCACCGGCTCAAGGCGATCGATGACGTCCGCGTACGATTCGCCGCGCGGATAGCGATAGCGAAACTTCTGACCGCGCCGGGCCACGTACTCGTTCGACATTTTGTTCTGGATTTCGGCGTACGTCATGCCGTCGCAAACGCCCGCATCGATTTCGTCGAGCGCTTTCCAGGGTTCAGAAGGGAGGTCGAGTGCGCTTGCGGTCTCGACCGTGCGCTTCAACGTGCTCGTCCAGACGACAGGATTGCCCGGTACTTGATCGCGCACGAACTCTGCGAGTGAGCGTGCGTAGGCATGGCCGGCGGTCGTGAGTGAGCTGTCTCCGCCGATACGGCCCTCAACGTTGAACTGGCTCTCGCCGTGCCGCGTCAGCCAAATGGGACGCGGCACGAGGTGGAAGCTGAGCAAGTAGAAGACGAGTCGCGAGGGCAGGTACCCATCGATGCGGTGCGCCTCGACAGTCTCACCAACGTCAATGATCTTGATATATCTACCATCTTGACGATTGACCTCTTCGTAGACCTCGGCGTAGTGGGCGATGCGTTGCTCGAAGTCGGCCACCGCCTCGTGCGCCTCGACTTCCGCGTAGTCGGGAGAATGAGCCTTGGTGGCGCGAATGTTGGCTGCGATGACGTCGGGGTCGTTGCAGATCGACTCGATGAACACGACTTCGACGCCCGCTTGGTTGCACGCGTCGGTGATGAACGCCCGCCGCTCATGCGTGCTGTTGGTGGCGTCGTAGATGGCGACCTCGCCGCCGCGCGCCAGCCAAGCGAGCATGTCGTGGAGCGCCCGCTGTGCCATTTCGAGTCGTGCCCGATTTCCTTCCTCGTTGCGGCGGTCGAAGAACGAGTGGGGCTGGCGGCTGCCAAGGTGCTCGCGCCGGTATGCGCCGACGTTGAAGACTTGCGTGCGGTTGCCCAGCCACGAGAGGTAGCGCGCAACTTTGCGTGCGATGAACGTTTTGCCGCGGGCGGGCAGGCCGACCATGACGAACGCGAGTTTCAGGTGAGTTGACACAAGGGGGAGGGTAGCTGCAACGCCGCGTTCAGCGGCTTGCGATCAGCGGGTGCCTCACAACTCTTCGACGAGGAGACGCGACGCTTCGAGTCGCGCGCGCGCTTCGATCATCGTGCGACGTTGCGTGTTCGACTCGTCGATCACTTCTTTCGGCGCGCGATCAACGAACCCTGGCGACGACAGTTTCTTTTCGATCGCCCCGAGATCCTTTTCGATGCGCTTGAGCTCGCGTTCGATGCGGATGCGTTCCTTCTCGGGCTCGACGAGGCCCTTGAGTCCCACGAGCACTTCGATCGGTCCGGTCTCGGTGGGTACAACGCTCACCGTGGTTCCAGACGCGCGCGTGCTGCCGGTGCTCGCCTCGATCACGATTGGACGTTCCTTGCCGGCGTTGACCAAGAAGCGGATGTCGCCGAGTCGCTCTGCCAAGAAGGCGCGCGTGCCTGCGTCGTCGGTTCGCAGCGTGAGCGGGACCTCGGACTGGCGCTTGATCTCATGCTCGGCGCGGATCGTTCTTGCGGCCGAGATGACGGCTTGCAGCACGTTCATCTTCCGTTCGGCGCTCGCATCGATCGTGGTCTCCGAAGGGTAGGGCGCCAAAGCGATCGACAGTGGTGACGAATGAGGGCGCGGAAGGCGCTGCCACAACTCTTCGGTGATGAACGGCGTGACCGGGTGCATGAGGCGCAGTGTGGCCTCGAGAGCGCGCGCGAGCGTGTCTTGCGTCTCTGCTGCAAGGGGAGGGTTCGTGTACGACCCGTCTTCGTTCTTACGCAACGTGGGCTTAACGAGCTCGATGTACCAGTCGCAGAACTCGGTCCAGAAGAACCGGTACGCTTCGTTCGCCGACTCGTCGATGCGAAAGTGGTCAAGCCCGTTGCGCATCACGCTTGTCGCATGCGCCACACGCGAAAGGATCCATTGGTTGACCAAATCGGTTGGGGGTGCCGGATTTTCCTGCCACTTGTAATCTGCAAGGAACTCGAGCGACAGGCGCGTTGCGTTCCAAATTTTGTTCATAAAGTGCCGACTCGCCTCGATGCGCTTGGGCGCAAGTGCGATGCGCATGTTGCTCGGCGGATACGTGCCGAGCGCGTGACGAACCGCGTCGGTACCGAAGGCCGGGAAGCCAGCACCCATGGAAGCCGCAGACGGGTAGGCCTTTTTGAACTTTGAAAGTGACTCGGCTTCGGGCGCGCCTGGCATCGTCTTCGAGACGATCTCGTTGAACGTGGCGCCGTGAATCAAGTCGAGCGGGTCGATGACGTTGCCCTTCACCTTGCTCATCTTGTCGCCGGTTTCGTCGACGATGAGCCCATGGAGCAAGATGCGCTTGAACGGCGGTTCACCCATGAAGTGAATGCCGAACATCATCATGCGCGCGACCCAGAAGAAGAGAATGTCGTAGCCCGTCTCGAGATCGCTCGCGGGGTAGAACTTGCGCAACGCCGGTGTGTCGTTCGGCCAACCCAAGGTCGAAAATGGCCAGAGCGCAGAGGAGAACCAAGTGTCG
Source organism: Nannocystis exedens (assembly GCA_945865595.1). GTDB lineage: Bacteria > Myxococcota_A > Polyangia > Polyangiales > Polyangiaceae > JAHFDX01. Next base: position 11,365 of record CAMBEV010000069.1, read on the forward strand.
AGCACGTCGGCGTCTTGTGTCCACCCCTCGCCGCATTCTGCAGGTCGCTCGCGCGCGACAACGATTTGGCCGTCGGGTCCGTGCCACGCAGGAATCTGATGGCCCCACCAAAGCTGACGCGAGATGCACCAGTCTTGAATGTTGCCGAGGAAGTGGTCGTACGTTTTTTTCCACTCGACCGGGATGATCTCGGTCTTGCCGGTGTTCACAGCGTCTTGCGCGGCCGCGGCCATGTCGGCCATCTTGCAGAACCACTGCGTCGAGATCATCGGCTCGACGACGCCGCCCGAGCGCTGACACGTGGGGAGGGTGAGCACGTGAGGCTTGGCGCCGCGAACGAGGCCCTTTTCTTCGAGTGCCTTCTTGACGGCAGTGCGCGCGCGCTTGCGTTCGAGGCCTTGGAACAACGCGCCGCCGTTCTCGTTTACCGTGCCGTCGAGGTTAAAAATGTTGATCTCGGGCAGGTTGTGACGTTTGCCCGTCGCGAAGTCGTTGAAGTCGTGGGCAGGCGTGACCTTGACCGCGCCGGTGCCGAACTTGGGGTCGACCAAAATGGCATCGGTGATGATCGGAATCTTGCGATCTGTGAACGGATGGTCAAGAAACTTGCCATGCAGATGCGTGTACCTTGGGTCGTTGGGATGCACCGCCACCGCAGTGTCGCCGAGCATCGTTTCGGGACGCGTCGTAGCGACGACGATTTCGTCACTGGTCCCGTTCACTTTGTAAGCAAACTCAAACAGCTCACCGTTTGCGCCTTCTTCGTTGTCAACCTCGAGATCGCTCAATGCGGTCTGGCACTCAGGACACCAGTTGATGAGGCGCGTTGCGCGGTAGATGAGGCCCTGCTCATGGAGGCGCACGAAGGCTTCGGTCACAGCGATGCTCATGTCGGCGTCCATCGTGAACTTCGAGCGCTTCCAGTCCGCCGAGACGCCCATTACACGTTGCTGCTTCTGAATGCGGCCGCCGCTCTCGGCTTTCCACTTCCACACGCGCTCGATGAAGGCGTCGCGGCCCAAGTCGTGGCGCGTCTTGCCTTCGCGAGCGAGCTGCCGTTCGACGACCGTCTGCGTGGCGATGCCGGCGTGATCCATGCCGGGTTGCCAAAGCGTGTTCTTGCCGCACATGCGGTGGTAGCGAGCGAGCGCGTCTTCGAGCGTGCAGAAAAACGCGTGTCCCATATGTAACGACCCTGTTACATTTGGGGGTGGCATCGGAATGACGTACGCGGGGCGCTTGTCGTTTTCGGCAACTGAGGCATCAAAGACGCCGTTGTTTTCCCAAAATGCGTACCAGCGTTCTTCGACGGCTGCG
>CAMBEV010000070.1 GCA_945865595.1 Nannocystis exedens
GCCCAGACGGGGCAACAGCACCCATCCCCCAACAAGCGACCCCGCGATCGACGCCAGCGTGTTCAGCGCGGTGAGTCGACCGACTACGCGACCGACATCGCTGCGAAGGGCTGCGGCATGAAGCACAAGCGGAAACGCGGTCCCCATACACCCGACGGGCACGAAGAGCGCCGCAAATGCGACAAGCGCACGAACCGACTCGCGACCATGCCAAGAGGTCACGCGCGGACCGATCGTCTCGAAAATTGAGGGAAGGCGATCCCAGATCGGAATCGTGATGGCGAGCGAGAGCGCGGCGAGGGAGAGGCTCACTGGCAACGCTGCGTGCTTCGCGTGACGCGCAAGGGCAGGAGACAAGACAGCGCCCACCGAAAGTGACACGAGGAAGATGAAGAGAATCAACCCGAACACGTAAACGCTCGTGCCCACGACGAGCGCCAGCAAGTGCACAAAGAGCACCTCGCTTGCGAACACGAAGAGGCCTGACGCCATGGCCGCAACGACGAGCGTCGACATGCGCGTGTCGAGCGAAAACGACTCACTTGCCTTCGTCGCCTCGGAAGTCGAGGCTGCTGCTGCGGACCTTCGGTCGAGCGCCAAGCTGACGAGACCGACAAGAATGCTGACGGTTGCCGAGAGGCGCATCGTCGAGGAGAGGCCGAGCGCGGGGATCAGCCAATACGCAGATAGAATCGATCCGAATGCGCCGCCGGCCGTGTTGAGGCCGTAGAGCGTTGAGAGCTGCTTTTCGCCCCGCAGCTCGGTGACGTACCGCGCGAGAATAGGCAACGTGGCGCCCATGCCGATTGCCGGGAGGATAACGACCGCTGACGCAAGCGCGCTGCGCACCAGCTGAAGCGTGGCAAGTGACGAGGCCGACGATGACGCGAACGAAACGTAAACTTGTGTGACGATGCCGAACATCGCCGGGCAGAGCGCGCAGACCACCCCGATGCCGATCTCGATGACGCCGTAGACGAGAAGCGGGCGCTGTACCCTTCGTTCGGCGGCACTTGCGACGAAGGCTCCAATGGCGAGGCCCCCCATGAAGGCGACGAGCACCGCGCTTGATGCGTACGCCGTCGCACCAAAGACGAACGAGAGGTACTTGAAGAACGCGACCTCATCGATGAGGCCGGCCATGCCTGAGGCAAAGTAGAGAAGCGCGAGAACGCGAAAATAACGGGCCGCCATGTTTAAGCGTGGGACCGTACAACAGGGGTCAGCCGTTGTCTTTGGCTGCTTATGAACGGACGCGTATCGACGGCATCGCAGGGACGATGCGCGAGCGCCAGGCGTGGCGCGGAGCAAGAGGGGGCTAAACAAGTCCCGGTGGTGACGCTCGCAGGAAGTCTTCGAGCGAACGTTCTCCCTGCAACTCGAGCAACTCTTCGGCTGGCGTCAACCCCCGGGCAACGAGATCTTCGAGAGGCTTGAGGTACACGCTCTCGTCGAATCCCTGCGCGTTTTGCTTTGCTCGCGCCATCAACCCATCGCGCGCGATGCTCACGACCTTCTCGGCGAGCTCAACGAACGTCGTGCCCCGGAACGGAGTCCGTAGCCCGTGGATCCACAATTGATCGCGCACCGCTTGGCACTCAGCGAACGTCCAGCCATCGACGAGGGCCTCGGACGCCGACAGCGCGCGCGTATCGTAGAAGATGCCGGTCCACAGCGCGACGAGCGCACTCGCCAGCTCGAGACGCTGCGAATCCGCGCCACGCACTTCGATCGTCCTCTTGAGGCGAACTTCTGGGAAGAGCGTGTTCAGGTGCGCTTCCCAATCGGAGAACGTCGCGCGGTGACCATCGCGGCCCTCTCTCCAGAAGGTACGAAAGGTCTGGCCGGTGTTGTCGATTGTCTCCCCGTTGCGCTTGATGAGGAACATCGGCACGTCGAGCGCCCACTCGGCGTAATCTGCGTAGGTCGAATTTGCCCTCCACAGATTCGGTACAAGCCCGCTGCGATCAGGGTCCATGTCGAGCCACACGCGCGCGCGATAGCTGAGACCGTCGTGACGCTTGCCCTCTTTCCACGGACTGTTGGCAAACATCGCGGTGACAAGTGGCGTGAGCGCCATCGAAACACGCATCTTGCGCATAGCGTCAACTTCATTGATGAAATCGAAGTTGGCTTGCACCGTCGACGTCCGCAGCATCATGTCGAGCGCATGAGCTCCGCGCGTCGGAAGGTACTTGCGCATAATCGGGTAGCGCTTCTTGGGCACCCAAGCGAGATCTTCTCGCCGCGCAAGAGGATGGAACCCGAGGCCTAACCAGGTGAGGCCGAGTTCACGCGAGATCGGCGTGATCTGTGCCACGTGTTCGCGGAGCTCATGGTCAACTAAGTGAACCGTGTCCGATGCGCTACCCGAGAGCTCGAGTTGGCACCCCGGTTCGAGCGTGACGGTGCCGAGCGAGCCACGCAGCATGAGCGCTGGACCCCCTGTAAACTCAGCCTCTTTTTGCCAGCCGTGGTCGCGTTCGAGCGCGTCGAAGATGGTCAAGACACTCTCACGACCCTCGTAAGTGACAGGCCGCAGATTGGCGCGCACTACGCCGAACTTCTCCATCTCGGGCCCGATTTTCTCATCGGGTGTTTCGGCATCTACAAAAATGCGAAGCAGGTCGTCGAACTTGACGAGGAGTTGGGAATCGCGATCGTCCGCCATTAGGAAACTCGCCTCTTAGCGGTAATGCTACCGGTGGGAAACCCAGATCATCGCTAGGCTATCGAGACGCGTCGAAATTGAATCTTCTCGGCCGTCAATCGCGCCTCGGCCGTCGTGACGGCGAGTTCGCCAACATCACATCCCAGTGCGCGTCGGCCAGCGCGCACTGCCGCTACGAGCGTCGTTCCGGATCCGCAGAATGGATCGACGACCAGGTCCCCTTCGTTGCTGCATGTGCGTACGATCCGTTCGAGCAACCGAAGTGGCTTCTGTGTCGCGTACCCGGTGGTCTCTTTGCGCAGCGGCGTGTTGGCACCCATAGACGGACAGTCAGTCCAGAGACTGCCCAGAGCGCGCCCCTCATCGGCGTAGTAGCGATACGTCTTACCGTTGACGGTGCGATCTCTGTACTTTCGCCCCTGATCATCGGACTGGGTGAAGTGCATCGACAAGCTCGTGCTCGCGAAAGGTTCCCGCGCGAGGCGTTCGTCTGCATTGTACACAGGCCTCTTTGCCTTGGTGTAGACGAGCAACGTCTGGTGCGTGATGCCGAAGAAGTTTCGCGACTTGCTGCCGTTGCCAGGGGACCATACGATTTCAGTCAAGAAACTTGAACGTCCGAAGACCCGATCGCACGCGACCTTCGCCTCATGAATTGAGCGGTAGTCGAGGTGCAACCAAAATGTGCCTGTGTCAGACACAATTGACCAGGCAGCCTGGAGCCGAGGCGTAAGCCATTCGATGTACTCGTCCACACTCGCCCACTTGTCGACATATGCCACAGGGCCTGAGGCGCGAGCGCTTGGCCCTTCTTTCTCTTGCTCGCGTACGCGAAATACGGTGCCCACATTGAAGGGTGGGTCGAGATAGACGACCTGCGCTCGCTCGTTGCCAAGGAGCCGCCCGACCTCGAGTGCGTCAACCTTGCAGAGTCGCGCTTGTTCAATCGACATCGGCCACCGTAAGGTCTGACCCAGGCACCTCACCGAACCACTCGCGCCATGGTCCAGTGGGTTGACAACCGGTGGCGAGTTCGCTCGGCGCGCACTCGGTTCGCACGTGAATGTGATCGTCGTGGGCAAGCGCGGGCCTGCCGGGCTGGTGGAGTACCAACGCCGCGCGGTAGAGGACCTCGAGCGGTTCTCGCTTTGCGAAGGCGTAGTTGAGCAAATGTGCCCGCAGCGGCGCGCTGATGAAGATCCATTGAATGCGGGCGTCGGCGTCGTCGATCAGCGCCTTGACGAATCGCCACTGCCTCGCAACGTCAAATCGAAGGTAGCCGCCCGGCGAGCCCACGGTAGGAGCGAGCCCGTCGGCGCCAAACGCGACAAACCCGGGGTTGCGCATCGATACGCCGCGTGGGGTTGTGACATAGAAGAGGATATCAGCGTCGCGACCCGACCGATGCGAAGCGTGGCCCGAGATGCGCCCACCGTATTGCGCCGAAAGGTCGCCGACGACCAACGGTGCGCCGCCACGCTCTTTGCTCACGGTCGCGGCGGCTCGTGCGATCGCGTTGACGAAGCGAGGGCTTCCCCAGTGGCGTTCGTTCTGTCGGTACCAAAGAAGGGATTGCGACGGCTTGAGCTCGACGCCACTAAAAAGTGCGCCGCCGTTGACGCGCCCGACAGAGCCATCGTTCCACGGCACGAGCGGAGGGGCCGCCGAACTGCACCCAGCCGCGGCGAGGGCAACCATGGCACATTGCACGTTACGCATTGCGATCATCGGAAACGGTCGAGGTCGCGCGGCAAGAATCCGGCAACCTTCGCCTCAATCGTGTGAACGGTTTCGACCTGCGCGTACGACGCAGTTAGGCGAAACTTCCCGTCGTTGTCACGCTCGACGTAGCCCTGATCAGAAAACGCACTGAGCGCATTTTCGAGCAAAGGCCTGCTCACGGCTTCGCGACACGTGATCTCGCCGGCGAGGAACATGCGATCGCCGAGCGACATGGCGCGCTTGACGAAGTCCTTCTGAGACAGCGAACCGCGCAACTGGTTGGTCAGCGCTCGCGCCGCGATACGGTAGCCCTCGATAAAATTGCGCACCAGGTTGGCATAAATGCCGATCGCCGCGAGGTTTTCACCTTGCGAGGGGGCGACCCCTGCAGCTTTTCGTTCGACATAGCCAGCGTCCACCATCGAGGTGAGCTCTTCGTTGAAAATCTGGTCGAAATTCGCGTCCGCACGGAAGCTGAACTCAAACTTGAATAGTCTCGAAAGTTGACGAACGCGGGTGCGGAGCTCGTCTTCCGAGACGGGCGTTTCGCGTGATGCAAGGAGACACGTCGCAATCAGCGCACGCTCCACGAAGAAGTGCATCACGACGTTCTTTGAGAGATCGAGCACGAGGCGCGAGCTTGGCCGAAGCGTGTAAATCGAGTCGTCGGAGAGGACCTGACGCTCCTTCGACCCTTCGGGTGAGCCGGGGCGATGCGCCTCGATGTGGCCTGCACGCAAGTAGAGCTCGAGGGCTTCGCGCAAAGCTGCCGGCCGAAGGGCTTGTGGATCGGTTGGGGAAACGAGCGACGGCGTAAAGCGCGCGCCCTGTTCACGAAGCGACCTCGCCAGATGGTTGCAGAGTGCAACGAAACTGTCGTGCGCGATGCCTCTGCCCTGATGCGCGAGCAGCGCGCAAGCGACGAGCGCGCCGGGCGTGACGGCCGTGACACGATTGATCTCGTTCATCACGCGGTACCCTAAGCGACGGGTAACACCGCGCTTTTGTTCGCCCGACCATTGGTCACTCTGGCTCAGCGGCAGCTCAGACTCGAGGAGAAGGCCGTCGATTGTCAGTGGTTCGCCAAACTGAATGTTGAGGCGTCCGTAGCGACCCATCATCAACGCAAACGTTGACATGAGCCCGCGCACGTCTTCCTTTCTCTTCTCGCCCCCAGTCAGTTCGCGCACGAAACTCTTCTCTTCGACGAAGCGTTCGTAGCCGATCGAAATCGGGCAAAAATAGACACGCTGAGGATTACCAATCGCAGCGTCGACCACCATCGACAAAAGACCAAACTTTGGTGCGAGCAACTTGCCTGTGCGTGAGCGACCACCTTCGAGAAAAAACTCGAGCGCCCAACCGTCTTGAATGAGGCGCCGCATATACGCGTCGACAACCGCAACGTAAAGGCGATCGCCTGTGAATTTGCGCCGAATGTAGAATGCGCCGGCCCGGCGGAAAAGGTACCCGAGAGGGAAAAAATTGAGGTTGTCGCCCGCCGCGACGAGCGGAACCGGAAAGCTGTTTCGGTAGCAGACGTACGCCAGCAACATGTAGTCGATGTGCGACTTGTGGCTCGGCAGCATGACGAGCGTCCCACGCTTCGACAGCTCGCGCAGATTTGCGAGGCCCTCGTGATCAACTTCAAGCGCTTCGTACATGTGCGACGTGACGCGTTCGAATGCACGCGCCATCGCGGCAATCGTATTCAGGTCGAGTGCGGATTCCATTTCGCGCAACATCGCGAGAGCCTTTGCCATGACGACTGCGCGCTCTGCCGCGCCATCGCCAGCGAGTTCGCGGATGAGCGCTTCGAGCCGTGGACTGCGAACGATCTCTTCGTGAAGCTGGTCGGGAGTCTTTCGGGTTGGGCCCGTGATCGCCTTGCGCTCACTCTCGAGGTTGCCAAGCAGCATCGCGAGGAGACGAGCGCTGCGCTCCCCGTCGTCGAACGAAGCGCCTTCCCCTTCAATGAACTGTTTCAGATCGATGGGTACGCCGCTCTTCATGACGACGTTGCCGTAGCTGCCGATGTACTGTCCGACAGAACGCAGGTAGCCGGGCCACTCACGCGGACCGAGCAGCCAGTCGAGCGCGCCCAATTTGGCGTCGTCAGGCAGCCTCGTCCACAGAAACACCTGAGGTACGAGGAGGATCGGCACGTCGGACTCGCGCTGAAAGTCGATCATCTCGTGGATGAATGGCTCGGCCTCGACGCGGCTGCGATCGTTACCATCAAGGAACGAGGCGGACCGCTTGAGAAAAATAACGCATGCATGGTTGCGTTTCAGTGTCGAACGCACCCCATCAGGAGACGGAGTCCCCTGGCCGCCAATCAAGCTGCGCAGAGTCGAGAGGCTTGTCTCGAACAACCAGGGCACGGGAATGTTTGAAAACCCGAGTCTGGGCAGGTCGTACTTTCGTGTGATGTAGTCGAGCGCGAACAGATCGATGAACGACACGCTTCTGAGCACGTAGACGACACGCCCGCGGCCTGCCGCATCGCGCACGCACTCAACCCAGCGCGGATCGATCTCAATATTGGCAAAGAGCCGCTCGTAGAGCGTGTCCAGTGGGCGGCGCAGCATGATGGCTCCGTCAAAAAAAGCGAACGGCGGTACTCAGTTTGCCGGTGCAAAGACGCGCTGCACGACGGTGGCGATCTGTTTCTGGGTCTCTTCCTTGATGCCGTCCTTCACGTAGGGCCACGCAAAGTTGTAGGCCTGCACGTGCTGACAAGAGAGTGAAACGAGAACGTCTGCCGGCGCTGCAGGATTGTCGGCCTGCGCCATGGAGAATCCGAACTCGGCGTAGAGGCAATTGTCACGGCGTTCGGTAAAGTTCGTTTCCTTTCCGAAGAGCCCAGCGATTTCGGCTCGCAGTTTGATGTCCGCGACCGGTTGGTACCCGAGGATGCGGAAGCCGTGGAAGCACTGAGCGGTTACCGTCTGTGGCGTCGCGGCGCAGTTTGCGTCGACCGCCGTCCCACCAGGAAGCGCTCCAGGCAGGGCGCCGGGGAGTCCCCCCGTGCCTGGAATGAGGCCTGGAATGAGGCCTGGTGGAAGCAGTCCTGGAGGTAGCAACTTGGTCGCCTCGCTGGCCCACGTCTGAAGCTGTGGCGGCAAGAAGTTCGGTACGCCGGCAGCGGGACTGGCGGCCGCGGGCTGGGCCGCTGGCTGCTCGTAGTTCTGCAACCGGTACACCGTCATAGGGGCGTCCTTCATCTTGTCGAACGGCGGCGAGAGCGTCGCACAGCCGGTGACCGAGGCGAGAGACACAGAAAATGTAACAACCGTTGCGAAATTACCATTCATGCTGAAGACCTCTTGGTGAGCGGAGCCTATCAGGATCGAGCGAAACGCCCACCCGTTTGACGGAGGGGCAGGCCGCACCTTGATGACGAACATGATAAAGATCGCGTCATGATCCGAATTAAGCGTATCGATCACGTTGCGATTTGCGTTCCTGACATCGATCAAGCAGCCGAGAAATACCAGGCGCTTTTCGGACTCTCGGCTTCATCACGCGAGGTCGTGGCGTCTCAGCGCACCGAGGTTTGCCTGTTGCCTATCGGCGACTCGAGCCTTGAGCTCATTTCGCCCAAAGGCAACGAAGGGCTCTCAAGGTTTCTCGAAAAGCGCGGTCCCGGCCTGCACCACGTAGCCGTCGAGGTTGAAGGTATCGAGGCGGCCCTCGGGTTGCTCAAGACGCTGGGAGTCAAGCTGATTGACGAAACGCCGCGAATCGGCGCGCGCGGTCACAAGGTCGCGTTTGTGCATCCCAGTGCGACTGGCGGCGTTCTCATAGAGCTCGTTGAACCGCACTGATCGGAGGTGTGACCAGCCAAGGTGCGAGCACCCTTGCGAGGTCACGTGCGCCATCGCTCTCGCCTCTTGTAGCGTCACCGATGCGCTCGCGTCGACTCGGCGCTGACTCGATCAGCAGCTCGGTCTGCTCAACGAGGGTCGTAGTCTGCCAGCTTTCGGCGTGGATGATCGAAGCTGACAGCGCCTGCCACCACCATCGCGCGTCGGCGCGCTCAAGGAGCGAGTCGCTCCCGCTTGCCACATAGACCGAAGGAACCCCGCACGCCGCGGCGACGATGCACGTGAAGCGATCGTCGGACCAGACGATGTCGAACGCGGAGAGTTGGTTGCGGTTCTTGCCGACGATGTCGAGATGGATCATGCGCGGCCTTACGCCGAACGGCCGTGACTCGAGCGCGCGACTGACCGCCGCAGCGTGTGTCGACTGCACGACCACGCGCGCATCGATGCTCGCAAATTGTGCAACGAGCGTTGCGAATGCGTCAAGCGCCGGTGCAAGGGCTCTCGTCACCGCGCGATCGGTGAGCACAATAGCGATGCTTCGCGCCCTTGGCGTGAGGTCGAGCGCTTCGCGCGCGAGTTCTCGCGGCTCAAGCTTGGCGGACAGCGGGCAAGAGACCCCGTGCGCATCGACACCGTGGGCGCGCCACTGCGCGATGGCCGTCGTGTCAGAGAGAACCAGCCGATCGGAGAGGGCGCGAAAGTTGCGAGCTTCACGCTCGCTTATGCGATTAAGCGAAGGTGCATCGAGCCAAATGAGCGAAGTCCCCAACCTTCGAAACGCGCTCGCGAGGTGCACGCTCTCTGGGCTGTAGCGACCGAAGACCACGGCGGCTGTTCGTTCAGTTTGAGTAAGCGCCTTGACGAGCATGCGAAGCGCGGGCGTATGCCGCATGCCCGCATCTTCAAGCCGCCCGTGGCCACGCCCCCAACAGCGATCGAGCGCACTGCGCGAAAGTGAACGCGCAAGCCAGGTATCAGTCCAATCGTCAGGGGCGAGCAGAAGCACGGGACAGCCAAGGTAATTCGGGCGTTCGCGGCTGGCTATGCCTACACGCCTACGACGACCAGGTCGAGTGCGCGTGCGGCCTGGGCCTGGCGGATGTCAAAGGTGAGGAACGTTGACTGGCGTCCACCCACCCGAACGGCCGCCGCGAGATGGAGCGCATCGAGGCTGCGCGCGCCGGTGCTCTCCGCGATGGCCGCAGCCGACTCGCACGTTGTTGCATCGAGCTCGACCACGTACATCCGGGCCCAGTCTTTGGCAAAATCGGCCAGTGCGGAAGAACGCGCTGCGGCATCCGGGAGCAGACGAGCGAGGGTGCGCCGGACCTCGACCAACGTGTGCCCCGCCGTCACCCAGTCCAAATCTGCGAGAAGGTAGCCCGTGCACCGGACACTGTCAGACTCCACGACGTAACGCTTGATCAGGGCGCTGGTGTCCACATACTGCATCAGTCTCCCCGATCGTCGTCGAGAAGCGCTTGTGACGGGACAACCCCAGGACGTGGCGCCACCGGGTGGGGTGCATTGCCAGAGCCACGCCGGATCCACCCCTCAGCAACGCCCTTTTTGAGCCGCGAAACGGCTGGAAGTGGGCCGAGAATGGCCTTGGGCCGCCCCCGTTCGGTCACCTGAATGACCTCCCCTTGTGCTGCGCGCTCCAGGTACTCCGATAGGTGCTCCTTCAACTCGCGCACGCCTATGTCCATGTGACCACATTACCCGATCATTGTGGTCACGTCAAAGGGACTCAGCCCCTCACACGCGCCTTTCGCCTCCGGGCTCTGGCGAAGGCAAGGCACGCCAACGCAGCAAACGGAGCAAACGCCGCTTTCGCGCCCGACGAGCCGGCCGAGTTGACGGGCGCGCCACTCTGACAGCCCGTGGTTGTCTCTGCACACGTCGCCCCAAATCCGTGGCGAGGCTCGGGGTTGCAGCTCTCGCCGGGCACGCCGCCGCCGTCGATGCTCTCGTGTACCGCCCGTGTGCCATCGGGCGGGTACACCGCACAGATGCCAGCAATGTCGTCGGTCGTCAGATTGCGCATCTTCGTGTTTCCCGACTCGTACCGCGCATACATCGTCGCGAGTGGATCGCCAGAGTGCGCGAGGCCCAGAAAGTGACCTGTCTCGTGAGTCATGATGCTCAAGAAGTCATAGCCGTCAGCCGGCACATTATCGCCGGTCGACATGCGATGGTTGGCCGTGTTGATTTCCATGTCGGCGTCGTAAATTTCGCCACTGTCCTTGTTGAAGTTCACGGTGGTGAGCGCCAGCGTGAGGGTCGGATCGGCGTGAGGCCATGTTTCATCGCGAAAGATGATCGCATTCTGGTTGGGCTGTTCGGCACCGGTAAAGTACTTGACGACATCGCACTCGGTCGGACCGAGATCGCGAAGGTCGATGCTCACGCGCGAGGAGGCACTCACCGGAGCGCACGACCCACCGTCGTCGCAGGTGGCTCCCGGGGCCGTGCTCGGACACGAGGCACTGGTCCACTTTGAAAATGCTTGAGCCATCACCAGCGACGCATCGTCGAACGCCATCTTGCGGCTCGCGTTCGCGTTCAGGCTGTAGCCGACGCACCGATTGCGCCACCAAAGCGGCCTAACCTTTTGCGGGGGATCGCGTTTGGCGCAGATTTCATCTTCGAAGTCGTCGGGGAGACAAGCGGTTGGCGAAGGCGCGAAGTCGGCAGGAACCCGGCAGGTTGTCGTTCGGCAATAAGCCTCGGCTCGTGCACTGAGCACAAGAGTCGCAACCCCCAACGCCAAGGCTAAATAGCCCACAACCGGATCATTTTTCTGCATGCGCTCGCTTCCACTCCGACCCGAACGTGGCTCTTAGTTCGTCAAGCGACTTGCCTTCTATTTTCTCGAATGCCGGTGCGCCTACTTTGTCGAGAACCTCGGACGACAGCGGCCCGATGGGTGCGGCACGCTTCAGGAGCGTACCGGTTTGGCGCGAAGCCCGAACGCGTGCGAGGCCGAGCTTGTGCTCAACGGCGTACTGCCCCTGTGCGCGGCCGATGACTGTGTAGCGACCATCGGGAATCAGCGTGAGAAAGACCAACGCGGGTCTGTCGCGATCGAAGGCAGGCTCGCCCTCGACAGACTGGCCCATGTCGCCGACGATGCCGCCAAGACTGCGAATGGTCACCTCGTTGCCCACTTCAACGCGGCCAGCGATCACCTTGTCGACGCGCGCAACGGTCGAGGTGTAGATGCGACCGTTCTCCCAATGGGATTCCGCGCGCACGGGCGAGATGACGACGGCGACGCGCGTTGCGTCGATGAGTTCCACGTAGCGGAGCAAGAGCGAAACGGAGGCGCGCGCGGGTTGCACAGCCAGCACGGCTGCGAGCGCGGCGGTCACGCATGGGGCAAAGCGGGCAAGTGTTCGCATCATCGAGACCTAATTAATAGCAGGGGGCGAAGCGGCCGGCGAAGTTCATCGTACCGAAGGCGGTGCCTACGACCGCCGGTCGATCCCCAAGACGGTCAGTGGCTCGTCCGACACCCTGAGACGCACCACATCGCCGAGGCCGACGTCGACAACCGTGTGCTCTCCATCGATGAACAGTTTTGCCTGTCGCATTTTGTTGTGGAGAACGAGCGTTTCGCCTTCGTGGACGAGGCCCTTTGGCAGCACAATTTCTTCGCCCAGAGGCGCGTAGGGCTCTCGCACCACGAATTGCAGATCGGTCGAATCCGTCGGCAAGATGTCACCCCCTGCGCTCCTTTGCGCCGCAGTTGAGCCAGCCGCAGGACCGATCCAGATGCCGCTCGACTTCTGCTCTTCGTCAACCGACTTGACAGTTCTGTCGATTGCTAAAATGTAGCGCGACGTGGCCGCCGGCGAAGCGTGACAGAACAGCACTTCGTTCAGCACCCGGCGCGCAACAACTTGGTCACCATTCAACACGAGCATGCGAGTGAGCACGGTCGGTATCAACTTCAGCCCGATGGCCGCATCGAGCGCCTCGCGCACGCGCCCACTGCGTGCGCCGCAAAAAAAGCCGACCGAGTGCTCTGGCGCACTGTTGATGCCAAGAAGGCGGCGATTGGCGCCGATTGAGTGCGACGCCGAAAGCAGGGTGCCGTCACCGCCAACGGTCACGATGAGCTCGAATGGATCGAGCGGCGGCAAAGGGCTGGTACTGTCATGAAAGTGGCCTTCGAGGTTCAACGCCGCACACGCCGCGCGTACCTCCTCGAGCGTGCGCATGTGATCGATGTGGCTTGGAAGCATGCGGCGCACCGTCGGGTCACCTTGGTCGAGCAACACCTGCGCGCGAGGTTCGTCGCCGCGCTCCACGTAGCGGTGGTAGGTGGACTCCTTCACGACGAAGAGCACGCGCTTCATAGGTGTTCCGCCAAACGTCGCAGCGCGAGTTCAGTTTT